>LVAZ01000557.1 GCA_001603055.1 Victivallales bacterium Lenti_02 | reverse complement strand
GCCCCGGGTTCACTCTTTCCCTGCAATCCGGGTCTGGAGGAAGACGGACAGGACGATCAGGGCGATGCCGATCCAGAAAGAAAGGCCGACCTCCCGGGTCTCGCCGAAGAGCAGCGCCGCGAAGAGGATGCTGTACACAGGCTCCAGGTTGTAGGCGACATTGACCGTGAAGGCGGAGAGCTTGCGCAGGGCGTGGATCTGGAGGAGGAAAGGGATGACCGTGAAAACGGAGCCCAGCACCAGCAGCGCGGGGAGGTCGTGTCCCCGGGGAGCGATGACCGCACCGGGGTCGATAGCCTTGTAGAGGGGGATGCAGAGGCTCAGGAAAAGGACGCCGCCGGCGAGCTCATAGAGCAGCATCGTGGCGCTGTCCGCCCCCGTGCGGGCGGCGACGCGGATGTTGAGCAGCGCGAAGATGGAATAGGCCGCCGCGGAGAGCAGGCCCAGCGCGATGCCCAAGCGGAAGCGGATGTCCAGGCTGAAGATCAGGAGGATGCCCGCGATGGCGATGAAGCTGATCAGCACGTCCCGCAGGGAGAAGCGCTTCCGGTTCAGCAGGGGGTCGAAGAGGGTCGTAAAGAAGCAGGAGGTCGCGATGCAGGCGACGCCGACCGAGACGTTGGAGGCCTTGATGCTGGCATAGAACGCGACCCAGTGGATGGCGAGCAGCACCCCGCAGGCGGCGATCCGCCCGATCGAGCCCCAGCTGAAACGCCGCAGGCGTCCCGTCAGGGCCATAAACAGCGCGAGCGTCGCCAGGCTCACGATAATCCGCTCCCAGACCAGCGGGAGCCCGTCCAGGGAAATCCAGCGCCCGAAGATGCCGGTCCAGCCGGCGAGGAAGACTGCCAGGTGCAGCAGCCAGAGTGTCTTTGTCCGTTCGTTCATACAACTGTGGCGCCGCTAAGGATTGACGCGGGTCAGGATGGCGGTCCAGCCGCCGCCGGGGGCGAGATGGACGCCGAGCCGGTCGTCAGGGAAGAGCGCGGCTTGCGTATGGGCATAGTCCTCCGCGAAGGATGCGGCGTTGATGCCGTCCTCGAAGATGTCGGCGCTATAGTTGCCCGCACCCAGGAAGGAGAGGTCGATCTCCAGGTCGCGCGGGGTCCAGTCCGTCATCGCGGCGAGGTACCAGGTGCTGCCCTTGCGCCGCGCGATAACGATGTAGGCGCCCACTTCCCCGTCCAGCACGACCGTCTCGTCGAAGACGGTCGGTACCTTCGCGATGAAATCGGTGCACTCCTGCTCACGGATGTATTTCGACGGGCTGTCGGCCAGCATCTGGAGCGGCGCCTCGAAGGCGGTGTACATCGCCATCTGGTGGACACGGGTGCCCTGGCTCATCGGATCGGCGTTGATGGCGCGGTAGCCCGCCCGCGTCGCGTTGTCCATCGCGCCCGGGGTGTAATCCATCGGGCCGAGGAGCATACGGGCGTATGGTGCGGTCACGTCGTAACGCGGGATGTCATCCGCCGGGCCGCCGGCCGTCACAGCCGTCCATTTCGCGTTCTCGAGGCCCTTCACGCCCTCGAAGTTCAGCACGTTCGGGTAGGCGCGCTGGATGCCGAACGGCTTCATCCCGTGGAGATCCAGGAACAGGTGGTTCTCCGCGGCGAGCTTCGCCAGCTCATACATTCCCCGGACGATCTTCTGGTCATCGGCATCGAAGAAATCCACCTTGAATCCCTTCACGCCCATCTTCGCATAGTAGGGAAAAGCCTCGGCCGCCTGCGGTTCGGCGGAGGACCAGTGGGCCCAGAGGATGACCCCGACACCGCGTTCCGCCGCGTACCGTACCAGCTCGGCGATGTCCAGCCCCGGGCGCGGTTCCATCAGGCTTCCCGCGCTCCAGCCCCCGTCCAACAGGATGTATTCCAAGCCGTTGGCCGCCGCAAAAGCGGCGAAATACTTATAGAATTCCGTCGTCGCCCCGACTTTGAAATCCACCCCGGTCAGGTAACGGGCGCTCCACCATTCCCAGGCGACCTTGCCGGGCCTGATCCAGGAGATGTCCGCCAGGCGGTTCTCCGGAGCAAGGCACTGGGCGAGGTCGTTGTTCGCCAGGTCGGCGTCCCGGTCGGCGATCACGAGGACACGCCACGGGAAGGTCCGGGTGCCGGCGGTCCTGGCGGTGTAGCCGGCGCGCTTCACCGGGACGGTGTAACTTCCGACGCGTCCGTATTCCAGCGGATAAGGCGCGAATTCGCTGACCAGGCCCCGCCGGGTCGCGGGATCCAGCTTCACGAACATCCCCGGGTAATCCTCAACGCCGGCTTCCATCACGGCAGCCTTGCGCCCGTTGCCCAGGTCCACGACCAGCGGGACGATGGACAGGGAATCCGGGACCATCTCCGACATCCGGCTCTCCGTATAGTAGGACTCGAAGGAGTAGCAGTAGCGCTCCCCGCCACGGTTGTCATTGACATACGGCACGAAGACCTTGTAGTCCCCGTCGAAATTGAAGGCGGCGCGTTCGTCCTCGACCGTGATTTCCCCCTTGCGGGCCGTCACGAAACGGTAGGCGACCCCGCTGTCATAGGCGCGGAACTCCACGCTCCAGCCCCCGTTCATCGCCAGAGTCAGCTGGTTGTAGCGGTCCTGCACCGAGGCCTTCTTGTAGAACGGCGTCTCGAAACTGCCGTCGTGCGGGGCCGTATTCGCGGAGCGGACGCGCGGCGCGGAACCCAGCGCCGGCTCGCCGGCCAGCCGCAGCGCCAGCGCCGACGGCGCCAGCACGGTCTGCCCGTCGCGCGCAACCTGCC
>LVAZ01000081.1:480-1846 GCA_001603055.1 Victivallales bacterium Lenti_02 | reverse complement strand
GGGCGCTGGCTCCGGCTGCTGCGCGACACCCTGGCCCGCCTGTTCGCCCCGCCCCGCCGCGAGGCGCGCTACGGCAAGCTGCTCGGCACCCTGGAATACGGGGTGGTGCGGTTCGAGCCCGTCTGGCGGAACAGCCGGATTGTGGACGCGGTGTACCGCGAGGTCAACGATGCCTACTGCCGCATCCTGCACCAGACCCGCGGGCAGATCGAGGGGCATAGCTTCCGCGAGCTGTTCGGGGAGCGGGCGGCGGTCAAATGGCTGCGCTGGGCGGAGGAGGTGGCGGCGAGCGGCCAGCCGGTGGAGTTCGTCGAGCATTCCTTCACCACCGGGCGCTGGCTGGAGGTGAAGGCCTACCGGACCGAGGATGGCCAGTTGCTCGGCATCGTCGCCGACGCCACCGAGAAACTGGAGACCCGCCGGAAGCTGGGCGACTCCATGGAACGGCTCGAAATGGCGGCGGAGATGGCCGACCTCGCCGTCTGGGAATGGGATTTGGGCACCCGGCGGCTCAAGGTTTCGGACCGCTGGTGCCGCCAGGTGGGTCTCGCTCCCGCCGAGGCGGCCCGGATGGACCTGGGGGCCTGGTATTTCGAGCACATCCATCCCGAGGACCGGGACCAGGCCGGAAGAATCTGGCGGGAGCTGCTCGCGGGCCAGTCCGCCGCCACCACGGACTTCCAGTACCGCCTGGTGCTCGAAGGGCGGGTGCTGTGGTTCCACTCCCTGGTCCGCCGTCTGCCCGGCCGCCTGCTCGGAGTGCGCTGGGACATGACCCGTTTCCGGGAAGCGGAGCTAGCCCTGCGCGAAAGCGAGTCGCTCTTCCGCTCGATCGCCGAAAACACGGTGTTCGCCACGTATATCCTCCAGGATGGCGTCTACGTCTACGTGAACGACGCCTGGTGCGCAATGGCCCGCTACGGGCGGGAGCAGGTGCTGGGGCACCCTCCCGGCGACCTGTTCCAGGACAGCACCTGCCGGACCATCGAACGGCAGCACCGGGATATCCGCGCCGAATGCTGCGCGGTGCGGCTGGTCACCCGGCGCGGCCACATTTTCTGGGCCTCCGCCTTCACCCGGTCCATCGTCTACCAGGGCCGCCCCGCGACTCTCGGCATCCTGCTGGACATCACCGGCCTGAAGCACACCGAACTGGCCCTGCGCGAGAGCGAGAACCGCTACCGCGCCCTCTTCGAGCACAGCAACGACGCGATTCTGCTGCTCGACCGCGAGCTGGTCTGCACCGACTGCAACCAGCGCGCCCTGGACCTGTTCGGCGCGGCCTCCGGGCGCGAACTGCACGGCCGGCCGGCCGGGGAGCTGGCCCCGCCCGCCCAACTGGACGGGCAGGACTCGGCGGCCGCCC
>LVAZ01000081.1:0-432 GCA_001603055.1 Victivallales bacterium Lenti_02 | reverse complement strand
GTCCCGCGTGGTGGTGCGCGGCGCGACGGTGGTGCAGATGGCCGTCCGGGACATTTCCCAGCGGGTCCGGGCGGAGCGGGAGGTGCGGGCGCGCGAGCGCTGGCTGGGCATGAGCGCCGAACTCGCCCGCATCGGTTCCTTCCTGTGGTTCATGGACGAGGACATCTGGCTGCCGGACCGCAGCCTCGCCGGCCTCTTCGGCATGATGCCGGAAGCCGCCCGGGAACAGCCGCTGACGGCACTCGGCGACCGGTTGCCCGACGGGGACTTCGCCCGTTTCCGGCTCACGGTGGCGGAGTATCTCCTGAAGGGCGGGGAGCGGTTCTCCGGCGAGTTCCGCTATCGGCTGCCCAGCGGGGAGAACCGCTGGTTCGTCTACGTCGGCCAGGAGGCCGAGACGGAGGGGCAGCGGCGGGGCAGGACCCTGCTGGT
>LVAZ01000556.1 GCA_001603055.1 Victivallales bacterium Lenti_02 | reverse complement strand
GGATACTGCGCTCGAAACCGCGAAGGCGGAGTACACCCGCCGACGCGAGGCGCTGACGGCGGCGCGGGACGAGGCCGTGGGCGCGGCGCTGGCGGTGTACCGGCGGGAGCTGGGGACGCTGC
Source organism: Victivallales bacterium Lenti_02 (assembly GCA_001603055.1). Classification (GTDB taxonomy): domain Bacteria; phylum Verrucomicrobiota; class Lentisphaeria; order Oligosphaerales; family Lenti-02; genus Lenti-02. The sequence goes on along the minus strand of LVAZ01000556.1, from coordinate 2,925 downwards.
TGGCGAATGTGCGGCCGCAGGGTAATCTGGACTATGTGCTGGCCATCGAAAACGAGCTGAAGCGGCTCGATGGCGGCGGGGGTGCTCCGGTTGAGCCGGCGGCGAAGGAGTTCGCGCATCTGCGGCGGATTCAGTGGGCCGCCCGCCAGGCCGAGGACAAGGCCGACAAGGACCTGGCCGAGCAGACCGCCAAACTCCGCGCCGCCCACATGGCCGAACTCGAACGCCTCGAAAAGGTTCTGGTGGCCGCCAACCGCATCGACGAGGCCAAAGCCGTGAGGGAAGAGAGAGCAGCGGTGGAGGCGAGGGAGGCGATGGTCATGAGAGTAGTTGCCGGGCCGCAAATAGAGATTGTCGAGTGGACGACCGGCGAACTGGTGTATTCGGACATGCGGCGTGTTTGGGACTCCATACCCGAACAGTTCAAAGGATGGAAATTTGGCCGGTGCAAGCGCACAGACACTGGTCGCCTGGTGATTGATCCGGGGGTGGGGCAATCGGTCCATTTGTTGGTTCCAGGGAACGCTATAAGTCGTTTCGGCGAATGGGAAAAGGTGGCGGTTGTCCGTGCCGTCTATGGATCGGAGTACACGTTCGACTGGTTTGTCATGCGCCATCAAAGAGCTGGTCGCCAAGAAATTTTGGTCGACATTGAAGAGGCCGTGATGCCGGTAGGCGCTTCTGTCTCTGTTCACTGAGCTAGCCTCATCACCTGTGCATACATGGCGCGGGCTAGGCGGCGGGATTCCTCGATGGACGGGAGGTCGCCGCTCTGCGCAAGCATTGGGGCAGCGAATCCATCGAGTTCCACTTCTCTTCCGAGCCAAGTGGCCCAGATGCGCCCGTGGTAGCTGCTGGTGACGACTTTCCGGCCGCTGGCGAGGAAGCGAAGGACCGTCTCCAGGTCGGTCGTCTCGTAGTTGGTCATACGGGGCTGGCCTTCGCGGACGGGCTTGTCCGGGTGGTTGTAGTAGACCACGTCGTGCTCGGGCGCAAGGTCGCGCAGGTTGTCGAACAGGGGAGACATGCAACTCGGGCAAGTGACAAAGCCCCACGGGTTCGGTTCGCGGAGAGCGCAGATGTCGGCCATGTCGCCAAACTCGCGCCAGTTGAAAGGCGTCATGCCCTTTTCCCGGTCCTCGGTCACGATCCCTGCCCCCCATATCACGATCCGCGCGCCGAGTTCGCGGTACTGCTTCGCCCGGCGGTAGACGCAGTCCTGGTAGACCCCACCGCCGCCGACGATGGCCACGTCGCAGGGGACGGCGGGCAGGCTGACAGAACGCTCCTCGATGCCGGGGAAGTAGCGGGCCACCCCGCAGTTGGCGTCGCCGCAGTTATCCGAGAGAAAATGGAGATTGACGAGGCGCGGGCGGCGCTGCATGGCCTCGATAACGGTTTCCGGACGAATACCGGCCATGCATTCGCCGCCGCATTCCGGCCCCTTGCCGCCATTGGTGTAGCGGTGGCAGTACTGGCCGTGCGGGCAGACGCCTCTCAGGATGGTGTGCCAGCCTGGATAGGCCAGAGCCGTCGCCTCGATAGCCCCGGTAAGCAGGACGACCGCCCGGCGGCGGATAGCCCAGCAGACGTGCGAGGCCATGCCCTCGGTGCAGACCACCAAGTCCATTGAATCGAGCAGAGCAGGCAGGTCGCTAACCGGATCGGCAACCACGTCGGATCCGACCAGAATTGGATCGACCCCGTAGCGTTCGCGCACTAACTCGGCCAGACTGCTCCAGTTCGGCCAGGTCTTGAGAGGGGCATGAGGATTGTGTTGCCCGACGAAGGCAATGCGCAAAGAACCGAGCAGGGTGGCCTTTGGCCTGGTCAGGCGAATGTCGTCTTGCGTCGCGCCAAAAAGTTCGACGTAGTGGCGACCGGGAAGAGCCTTTTCCCGGAGCCAGCCGATCTGGCGACCCTTGCGCGTGGTGAACTCGATATCGGGGCAGGCGTCGCGAAACCAGGATTCAAGGCCAGGCCGGGTCAAGTGCACGGCAATCTTGGTTTCCGGGCGATCCCGGTGCAGTGCGCGGACAATTCCGGTCAGCATAAGGTGGTCGCCGATGCCGGGCAAGGTTTCGAGAATCACATTGCTTTCTTCTGGCAATCCGTGCTTCTTTCCCAGCGTCATGCTCTCGCTGATAATTCGCTCCGCTGTTTCTTGGCTCTGCATTTCCGTTTTGCGGGCCAGGAATCTCGCGAAGGGGCCATCGGGGTCGCGGAGCAGGGGGACGCCGTTGGCATCCAGGTGGAGGTACTGGCGCAGGTCGCCCCAGTGGTCCAGGCCTCTGCATCCCCACCGGTAGGCGCGGTCGGCAAAGTTGGTTTCCCTGAATGGTTCGGGGACGGCATCCCGGTTGGTGTGGTTCTGGTGCCAGACCCTGGCTTCTATTCCAGTCAGAATCCCGGCCGGCAGCGAAGGTCTGGCGACCTGGTGGAAGTACTTGTCCTCGAACCGCTGTGTTCTGCCAAGCCGGTGCTCGTGGATGATGGCCCAGTCCCCCATCGCGACGGGGTGCCACGGGTTGAAGACGGTTTCCCTGCCGTGTTTCCGGACCCATTCTTTGGTGAAGGCCCAGCCGAGGCCGGGGTGGTGGCATTTGGCGGGGTCGGTTTTGGGGAGGGTCTGGGCGGACCAGGAGTAGGCGCCGACGGGCTCCTTGGTGTCCTTGAAGTAGCGGAAGGGCTGGAGGACGTGGTCGGGGTTTTCGGCGAGTTTGTCGCGGATGGAGCGGAACCAGTCGCGGCGGGGGGTCCAGACGTCGGCGTCGAGGGTGAGGATGTAGGGTGCGGTGGCGTGGTCGCGGAGGAGGAGGTTGAGGAGGCCCTCCTTGCGGAAGACGCCGTCGTCGAGGTCGTACTGGGGAAGGAGGATTTTTTCGAGCCAGGGGTAGGGGGGGAGCTTGGCGAGTTCGCCGGGGG
>LVAZ01000555.1 GCA_001603055.1 Victivallales bacterium Lenti_02 | reverse complement strand
CCGCACCAGCCTGCCCGGCCGGGGCGGGCGCAGCCGGAACTCGACCGGGACCGTGCCGGTGTTCACCACCGCCAGATACAGGCCGTGTTCGCCCGCGTCGATGCTCCGGACCACGACCGCCGACTGGTCGGCGGCCCCGGCCAGCACCGCGCTGGGCAGGGCGGGCAGGGCCAGGAAATTGGCGTTGAACTCCCGCGCGTACTGCGGGAAGCCGCGGCCGAAGTTGCTGCCGACCAGATAGCCGATCTGGGTGGGGTCGCCGTGGGCCACGGCCAGGGCCTCCGCCTGCATGGAGAAGGGGCCGGCCCGCTCGATGTCGGCGATGAAATAGTCCAGCAGATTCTTGTCGTTCTCGTCGAACATCATGTTCTCGTTCAGCGTGTAGTGGCGGACGAGAGTGAGCCCGGCGGGGCTGCGGAAGCGTTCGAGGGTGGCGGGGTCGGCCACGGTGTAGAGCCGGTTGAAGGCGTGGGAGAGCATCACGCCGGGGGTCTCGCGGTAGGTGTCCGGATCGTCGGCCGGATTGGCGTGGTGGTTTTCCCAGCCGCCCCAGGGCAGCCCGGCGGCGAGCAGCCCCTGCATATAGAGCCCCTGCTCGACCACCTGCCCCGGCGTGAGCAGAGCCATCGGCGCGTTCCGGGCATGGTGCTCCTCGCGGGCCAGAATGGGCGACCAGACCGCCGGCGAGTCGGTGACGAAACGGGCGTCCCACGAGCCGAAGCCGACGCCCGGCTCGGCCGCGCAGCCGGTGAAGACCACCTGGGCGTCCGCGACGCCCTGCTCGCGCAGATAGTCCCGCATGGCCACCAGAAACTCGCGGCGCTTGCCCTGCCACCATTGCAGATAGCGGGCGTAGAGGGCGGCGTCCTGCCGCAACTGCTCCCGCGTCACCTCGCGGCCCCCGTTCGCCTCGGCGGCGAAGCGCTGGCGGGTGGCGTCGCCGAAGCCGACCGGGAGCTGGGACCGGGGCCGCAGCCAGATGCCCGCGAACCGGGCCTGGTCCTTGAAGCGGACCACGGTGCAGTCGAGCATCCGACGGAAATCCTGGTAGGTGGCGGGGTCGGTGAGATCGGCATTGGCCGACTCGATCCATTTGATGTGGGTGTAGGCGTCGTCGCGGGTCAGCGGCTTGCAGCGCCGCTCGAAGCCGAGTCCCTTGGCCCCCTTGCTGCCGCTGTATTCGTAGTAGGGCAGAATCTCGAAGCCGTATTCGCCCATCAGGGCGACGATCCGTTCCCAGTAGCCCTTGGTCCGGGCGTCGTGGTAGACCCAGTCGTTGCCGCCGCCGGGGGTGGAGTCCCAATGTTGGCAGGCCCCGAATTCGAGCAGGTCCTTGCTGTAGGTGTTCATGCCCAGGAAACGCATCAGCTCGGCCTTGTGGCGATACCAGTCGAGCCCCTCGTCGAGGCCGCGCTGGGCGGGGTCCTTGTCCCCGATCACGCCGTCGGCCATCTCCTCGCGCCAGAACAGCCGCCGCCGGGGCAGACCCTCGGGAGGGAAATTCACCGGGCAGGCGAGAGCGTCGGGATCGACCACCTCGTAGAGCCGGATCGCCCGCACCGCCACCCCCTGCGACAGGGGCGCGTCATGGGTGGAGAACTGGCAGAGAGTGACGTCGAACCCGTCCTCGGGAGTCAGCGGGCGCGGCCCGCCCCCGCGCGGCAGGCCCTTTTCGGGAAACCGATCATGCAGCCGGAACAGCAGGGTCCAGCTCTCCCAGGCCCCGGACAGGGGCAGATCGAGGGACTCCACCTGGTTGTTCACGTATTTGGGATGGAGCGCGTCGCCCAGGGCGAGGCCCGTGTGGAACCCGCGCGAGGTCTCGTTGCCGGCGTTGACCACCATCAGACTGCGCGGTGCGTCCTCGGGATACTCGACCGCCAGGACGTAGGTTCCCCCCGCCCGCAGCAGCTTGTTCCGGCCCAGCCGGTAGCTCAGATAGGAGCCGCGCTTGGCCGCGGGGGGAAGCACCCGGCAGGGCGAACCGAGAATGGTCTCCACCCGGCTGGCCCCCTCCGGACTTTCCGAAAAGCCGTGCGTCTGCCCGTCCCCGGCGCAGTCCACCTCGTCCACCAGGGACAGCCGGCCGAAGGGCGCGAGCGTGACCAGAGGCCGCTTGAGCGCCTCGGCCCGGGCCTGGGCGAGCGCCGCCTGGCGTTCCGCTTCGCGCCGGGCCTGCTCGGCCCGCGCCGCCTGCACCGTCTCCCAGCCCTTCGGCGAATAGGCGTCGACGAGAATTTCGCTGAAGATCGCGCCGGGCTCGCGCAGTTCGAGGCGGAGATAGCGGCTCACCCGGTCCACCGGCAGCGAGCGCCAGGCCTGATACTGGTCGGTCCGGATGAGGGCCACATCCTCCCAGGCGTCGGGCCGACCGGCCTGGAGCAGCACCTCGCCCATGTTGTGGGTGTCGTGGAGCCAGAACCGGGCCAGGGGCAGCTCCTCGCCGAGGTCCACCACCACGGCGAAGGGAAATTCCCGGCTGAACTGCGAAGGAATCCGCCAGGGGGTCGCGGGCTGCCCGGCCG
>LVAZ01000554.1 GCA_001603055.1 Victivallales bacterium Lenti_02 | reverse complement strand
ACGCTGGCCCGCCAGATCGGCGTCACCCACGCCGTGACCAAGGCCGCGCCCGACCTCTCCGGCCTGCCCGCGCCCGACAACCTCGACGCCCTGCGCACCGTGCGCGACCGCTTCGCGGCGACGGGCATCACCCTCGCCGGGCTCGAGGGCGACCAGTTCGACATGTCCCGCATCAAGCGCGGCGAACCGGGACGGGACGAGGACCTCGAACGCTACCGCCGCATGCTCCGCAACATGGCCGAACTCGGCATCCCCCTCCTCTGCTACAATTTCATGCCCCGCGCCCGCGCCGCCCGGCATGACTGGCACCGCACCGACTGCGCAGTCCCCCTGCGCGGCGGCTCCCTCACCACCGCCTTCGATCTGGACAAGCTCCCCGCCGCGCCGGAACTGGAGTTCTCCGCCGAGCAGCTCTGGGAGAACTACACCTATTTTCTCCAGGCCGTTCTGCCCGAAGCCGAGCGGGTCGGCGTGCGTATGGGTCTGCACCCGGACGATCCGCCCCTGCCCGCCCTCGGCGGCGTCCCCCGCATCTTCCATTGCCCCGAAGCCGTCGAGCGGGCATTGAACCTGATCCCCAGCCCCAGCCACGGCGTCACCTTCTGCCAGGCCAACTACCGCCTCATGGGGGCCGACGTGGAACACTGGGTCCGCCGGTTCGCCAGCCTCGGCAAACTCTTCTTCGTCCATGTCCGCGACGTGGTGGGCGACGCCAGGCATTTCACCGAAGTCTGGCACGACGAGGGGCCGACGGACATGGCCGCCATGCTCCGGCTCTACCACGAGGTCGGTTTCGCCGGCCCCATCCGCGACGACCACGTCCCCACCATGCACGGCGAACGCCCCGACATCCCCGGCTACGCCATGCTCGGCCACCTCTTCGCCGTCGGCTATCTCAAGGGCCTGCTCGACGCCCAACACATCCCCTACCTATAAAAGGAGTCCCGCCATGAGCCACAAGATGAACACCGACAAGCTGAAGGAAATCCGCGACAACGTCGAGATCGTCGATCTCGGCATGCCCCTCGAAGAACTCTGCGCCCGCTTCGAGAAGCTCTACACCGGCGCGGTCAACGACGTGCTCCGCGAAATGCTCCTGCCCAACCAGGGCCTCCCCCCCGGCATCATGCCCCTGCGCGACGAAATGGTCGTCTGCGGCGAGGCCTTCACCGTCAAGGCCGTCAAGGACCCCACCATGGGCGGCGAACTCGAAATCCGCGTCAAGCTGCTGGACGAACTCCGCCCCGGCCACCTGGTCGTCTGGAACGCCAACGGCGACGACCACGCCTCCCACTGGGGCGGCGTCATGACCCGCGCCGCCATCAGCCGCGGCTGCCGCGGCGCCATCATCGACGGCGGCATCCGCGACACCAAAGACATCCTCGAACAGGGCTTCCCCATCTGGTACCGCTACCGCACCAGCAACGGCGCCCTCTCCCACACCAAGATCGTCGCCTATCAGGTGCCCGTCTTCGTCGGCGACATCATCATCCGCCCCGGCGACATCATTCTGGCCGACATCGACGGCGCCGTCCTCATCCCCCGCAAGATCGCCGTCGCCGTGCTCAAGCGCGCCGAGCAGATCGAGCAGAACGAGGACGAGATCAAGGAATGGGTCGAGGCCGGTCTCCCCGCCCAGGAAATCCACGACCGCGGCGGATATTTCTAGACCGGCTCCGACGGAGTATATTCCCCGCCAGTCTTCGGGCGGTTTTTCCAGTTGTATCCATTGGCGACAGGAACGGCATGATGAACTGGTTCGATGTGCTGGATTGGGGAATCGAGGGCAAAGGCTGGCGTGACACGGAGGCACCCTTCGACCGGCTGCCGGCCAAGGCGAAGGGGGTAGTCCCCGACGCCGTCTGGAACCTGAGCCATTCCGCCACCGGGATGTATGCGAGCTTCCGGACCAACGCCACCCAGATTCACGCCCGCTGGCAGCTCGGCTCCGAGCGCCTCGGCGAGGCCAATTTCCCGGTGGCGGCCTTCAGCGGCCTCGACCTCTACGCCGACGACAACGGCGCCTGGCGCTGGGCCGCCGCCACCCAGAACCTGACTTCCCAGACCCCGGAAGTCTGCGTCATCGAGGGCATGGCCGGGGTCATGCGGGATTTCCGTCTCTACCTCCCCCTCCGCAACCCCGTCCGGAAGCTGGAGATCGGGGTGCCGGACGACGCCAAATTCACCCCGGTCGCGCCGAGTTCGGCGAAGCCGCTGGTGTTCTACGGCACCTCCATCGTACACGGGGCCTATGCCTCCCATGCGGGCATGGTCCATCCCTCCGTCCTCGGCCGCCGCCTGGGCTGCCCGGTAATCAACCTCGGCTTCTCGGGCGTCGGCAAGATGGAGATCGCCCTGGCCGACCTGCTGGCCGAACTCGATGCCCGCGTCTACATCCTCGACACGCTCCCGAACATGGGTCTGGACCTGGTGCTGGAGCGGGCGGAAGCCTTCGTCCGCCGCCTCCGCGCCCTACGGCCCGGCGTGCCCATCGTCCTGGTCGAGGACCGGCCCCTGGGCAACTACTGGATCAAGCCTGCCGTGAAGCAGGGGCACGAAAAGAAATGGCAGGCCTTCCGGGCCATCTACGAAACTCTGGTCCGGGACGGCATGGACAAGCTCCACTACGTGCCCGGCCGCGATCTCTTCGGCACCGACAGCGAGGGCTCCCTCGACTCCTCCCACCCCAGCGACCTGGGCTACATGCGGATGGCCGACTGCCTCGATCCCGTCCTGCGCCCGCTGGCGAAGTAAATCCGCGTACCAGGGAAGGCTTGAGCCGCTATGGTACGGGATTTTTGCGCCCTTTTGACAATGTGCGACCGAATGGAAGACAAGGACAAGTTGCCATGAAGAAGACCAAGGTGGGAATTGTCGGCTGCGGCATGATCAGCGACACGTACTTCAAGGCCTCGCAGAAATTCCGGATGATCGAGGTGGTGGCCTGTTCGGACATCATCCCCGAGCGGGCGCGGGCCAAGACGGAACTCTACGGCGTGCCGAACATGAGCAACGACGAGCTGTTCGCCCAGCCCGAGATCGAGATCGTCCTGAACCTGACTCCTCCCCAGGTCCACTCCAAGATCGCCATGGACACCCTGAACGCCGGCAAGAACGCCTACTCGGAGAAGCCCTTCGGGGTGGATGCCGGCGACGCGGCCAAGGTCATCGCCCTGGGCCAGAGCAAGGGCCTGCGCGTGGGCTGCGCGCCGGACACCTTCCTCGGCGGCGGCCAGCAAACTGCCCGCAAGGTTCTTGACGACGGCTGGATCGGCAAGCCCCTCAGCGGCACCGCCATCGTCATGGGTCGCGGCCCCGAGAAATGGCCCCAGGCACCCTTCTTCTACGACTACGGCGCGGGCCCCATGCTCGACCTCGGCCCCTATTACATGACCGCCCTCGTCAACCTCCTCGGCCCCGCCAAAAGCGTCACCGCCGTGACCACCAAGGGCTCCGAGTTCCGCACCATCGGCGACAAGGTGGCCGAGCAGTACCAGGACATGGTCCAGCCCTTCGGCCAGTACCCCGTGACGGTCACCACCCATCTGACCGGCGTGGTCGAATTCCAGTGCGGCGCGGTCATCACCGTCATCGCCAGCTTCGACGTCTACAAGCACGGCCACCGGCCAATTGAAATCTACGGTTCCGAAGGCTCGATGCAGGTGCCGGACCCCAACACCTTCGGCGGCCCGGTATCCGTCTGCCGCAAGGGCGACAAGGAATGGCACGAAGTGCCACTCTCCCACACCTACACCGACAACAGCCGCAGCATCGGCGCCGCCGACATGGCCATCGCCCTGCGCAACAACCGGCCACACCGCGTCAACGGCACCCTGGCCAACCATGTGCTCGACATCATGCTCTCCTTCGACAAGTCCAGCAAGGCGGGCCGGAAGATCGACCTGACCACCACCTGCGAACGGCCCAAGCCCCTGCCCCTGGGCCTGGAAGTCGGCGAACTGGACGAGTAGCGCCCGCCCTCGCCGCCCGGCCGCATTCCGGCCGGGCGCATTCCGGCCGGGCGGTTCCTTCTCTCAGCCTCCAGATTCAGTAGTAGCGCCGCATGGTCCCGTCGGCGAATTCGGCTTCGACCAGAGTGGCGGCTGCGCCCGGGGGATCGACCCGGAAAGCGCCGGCGACCGGCGGCAGGTCGGGATGGCGTAGGAGACCGTGGAAATCGTGCCGGACCAGCCCGACCAGGGCGTGCTCCGCTCCGGCCAGCGGCGGCGCGTCGGGACGGAGCCGGTAGTCGAGGGTCTCGGGGGCGCGGAAAACGGTCCAGGGCTGGTCGCGGGTGTCGTGGTGGTTGCCGAGTTCGGGGGTGTTCTCGTTCCAGCCCCAGCGGCGGATCACGTCGTCGGCATCCACGCCGACAATGAGATTGTTGAGGATGGCCTGCTGTTTGGGGACCGGCACCCAGCGGGTGCGGCGGTCGGCACCGCCCTCGTGCAGGTAGATGCCGCCCGCGCCGGTCTTGTTCTGCCAGGCGGGAGTGTCGTTCCAGCGTCCGTCGATGGTGTTGTGGACCGCCCAGACGGCATGGGAACTCCAGGCGAGAATGCCGTGGCGGAACCAGACCCCGCCGGTCTTGAGGTTCACGCAGAGGTTGTTGGCCACCAGATTCGGCCCCGGCGAAGCCTCGACGCCGACCAGGAAGGCGGTACCGTCCACGGAGACGTTGCCCTCGATGCGGTTGCCGTAGTGCTCCCAGTCGAGCCAGAGTCCCGGCCCGTCGCCGCCGAGGAAGGTGTTCTGGCGCAGGACGGCCCCGGTGAGGCGGAACATCTTGAAGCCACCGGACTCCCAGAAGCGCGGGTAGCCGTTGCGGTTGTTGTTCGCCACCAGATTGTACTCGCAGAGCAGACGCCCCCGGCCGGGGGCTTCCCGGTCCTGATTTTCCGCCGTGAGTTTTTCGCTGGAGCCGCTGGCCCCGATGCCGACGCCGCCGGGATTCAGAATCCAGTTGTTGCGCAGGACAATCGGCGCATCCGTCTGGTCCATGCCAGCGAGATTGGCGGTGATGCCCCGGACCTCGCTGTCGCGGAATAGGCAACCCTCGACCAGGCAGCCGGGGGCGGCCACATTCATCTGGGCGCGCTGCTGGAAGTAGGCTCCGTGGCGGAATTCGAGGCCCGCGACCTGGACGAAGGGCTGTTCGAGCTTCGCCAGCAGGGTGCGGGCGGCGAGGGACATGGGCACGGTGTTGGGATCGGCGTCGCCGGGCAGGCGCACGTACACGCCGCCGTCCGGGGTGGCGGGCAGGGGACCGAGCAGCAGGGCCTCGGCCAGATGGTCGGTTGGCGCGCCCTCCCCCGCTGCGGCCCGGTCGGCGGGCGGCGCGGCGGAACACAGGTAGCTCTTGATTCCCTGCGGCACACCGAAGCGGAAAACGCGGGGTTCGCCCGGTTTGGTACAGGTGTCGAACTCGAACAGCAGGTGGTTCCAGCCTTCCTTTAGGCTGAAGTCGTGCCAGGTGTCGGTTTTGCCGTAGTTGTGGTGGGCGCGGGGCTGGCCCGGCACCCAGGCGGACGGGAGGGCGGTGCCGTTGACCCACATCCGGTATTTGTTGACTTGGCCGCCGACGCTGGTGCCGGTCTGGCGGAAGGCGCGGAAGGGGCCTTTGCACTCGACCCGTCCGGAGACGGGTTCGGGAAAGCGGGGGTCCCAGACCACGCCCTCAGCCCGCGCCTTGGGGGCAACCCAGACCCAGGCGGAAAGCCGGTAGCGGGCGGGTTCGCCCGCTTCGCCCAGGGTCAGCATGCCCTCGCCGTCGGCCGCGATTTTCCGCCAGACGGCCCCCTGTTCGGCCAGTCCCTCGACCGGCTCGGCGACTTCCTCCCGACCGTGCAGGAATTCGCGGGAGGCGCGGTTGAGGCAGAACTGGCCGGGTTCGAGCTGGCCGGGCCAACTGGCCTCGGCGAGGGCCTCGTCGTTGGCGCAGACCGGGCCGGGGAGGTTGGTGAACAGCGCGGCGCGATGGACGCCCGGCCAGCCGGACACCGATTGCCAGGACTGGGCAGGGAAGGGGTCGTTGCCGTCCACGACCGGCATCCTGCCCTGTCCGTCCCGGACGCCCTCGACCCGGATGGGGGCGTCGGCCCGCCCGGCGGCGGGGAAATCGAGGGTTTCGCGATAGACGGCGGGTTCGATCCGGACCACCTCGCCGGGCTGGGCGCGGCGCAGGGCGGCCCCGATGGTCTTCAGCGGTTTCTCGGCGGTGCCGGGATTGTCGTCGCTGGCGGCGGGATGGTTGCCCGCGACGACGTGGTGGCAGAGCGCGGACGGGCGGACGGGGGCGGGGCCGCTGGCGGGAGGGGGCTCGGGAGTGCCTTCGCCGGGGGTGCGGAAGTACCAGTTG
>LVAZ01000080.1 GCA_001603055.1 Victivallales bacterium Lenti_02 | reverse complement strand
CCGCCTCCGCCCCGAGCATGCTTTCGGCCCGGGCGATGGCGTCGCGTCCGTAGATGGTGTGGCGCTTCATGGTCTCGAACTCCTCCGGGGTGAGCCTGCCCGGCTTCTGCAGAATCGCGTCGGGGATGCCCACCTTGCCGATGTCGTGGAGGGGGGTGGATTTGGCGAACAGCCCGACGGTCGCGGAATCGAGCCGGCTGCGGAAGCGGGGATGGGCGGCAAGCGTCTCGGCGAGGATGCCGACGTAGTGCTGGGTCCGCATGATGTGCCCCCCGGTCTCGTTGTCGCGGTATTCCGCCAGCACCGCCAGGCCGTGGATCGTGACGTCCTGTGCGACTTGCAGCTCTTTGGTGCGCTGCCGCACGGCCTCTTCGAGCTGTTCCTCGTAGCGGTCGCGCTGCATTTCGAGTTCCCGCCTGCGCAGGGCGTTGGCCACGTTGATGAGCAGTTCGCTGGTCTCGAAGGGCTTGAGGATATAGCCATAGGCTCCGATTTCGATGGCCTCGCCCGCCGTGGTCCGGTCGTCGACCCCGGTCAGCATGATGACGCCCGTCCGGGGATGGCTGGAGCGGATTTCCCTGAGCAGGTCGATGCCGGACATGCCCGGCATGTTGATGTCCGACACGACCAGGGAGAAGTCCCGCCGCTTCATTGCCTCGACCGCCTCCGTCCCGCCGCCCGCGCACTCGCAGTCGTATCCATCCCGGGAAAGCCGCCGGGCCACGATGCCGCGCAGGTACTCTTCGTCGTCCACGACCAGGATGGATGCTTTCGCCGGGCTGTCGGTCATCGCTCGCTATCTCCCGCCGTTCCTCTCCCCGGACAGAATCTGGCGCAGACAGTCGGCCAGGTTCTCCATATCGATCGGTTTCTCCAGAAACAGCAGTCCCTCGCCAACGGAACCGCGCCACTTGACGCTTTCCTCGGTGTAGCCCGACATGAAAACGGCTTTCAGGCCGGGCCGCGCGGCGGAGAGGGAGTCGTAGAGATCGAACCCGCTGCGCCCCGGCATGACCACATCGGTCAGAAGGAGGTCGAGGGGGCCATGAATCCGCGCGGCCACTTCCTCCGCCTCGTCCGGGCTGCCCGCCTGGTGCACGGTGTATCCCCATTTTCCAAGCCAACGCGCCAGCACTAGGCGGACCGAGGGCTCGTCCTCCACCAGGAGTATGGTGCCGCTGCCCGGCACGATGGCTTCCTTCGCCGGCATCTCCGGCATCGTCCGGGGACCGCCGGCGACCCTGGGCAGGTAGATGCGGAAGGTCGTGCCGTTGCCCGGCTCGCTGTAGACCCGGATGTCGCCACCGTGCTGCCTGACGATACCGTGGACCGTGGCCAGTCCCAAGCCCGTTCCCTTGCCCACCTCCTTGGTGGTGAAGAAAGGCTCGAAAATCCGTTCAAGAGTCTCCTTGCTCATGCCGCAGCCTTCGTCGCTGACCGCCAGCAGAACATGGGCGCCGGCATTGCGGACGCCACCCTCTGTCGTGGCGGAGACGACTTGGTCGACGTTCGACGTCTCGATGAGGAGCCGCCCACCCTGCGGCATGGCATCGCGCGCGTTGATTGCCAGATTCATCAATATCTGGCCGATCTGGCCGGGGTCCGCCTCCACCAGACCCAGTGCCGGGTCGGGAAGGAAATCCACCCGGATATTCTCCCGCAGAAGCCGCCCGAGCATTTTCAGTTGGTCCCGCACCACCTCGTTCAGGTCGAGGGTCTCCGCTCTGAGGGGTTGCCTGCGACTGAAGATCAGCAGTTGCCGGGTCAAATCGGTCGCCCGGTTGACGAGGTCCAGGATACCTTCCATGTCCTCGCGTCCCGCGCAGTCTGGCGCAAGGTCATCCAGAACGAGTTCCGTATAGCCCTTGATGCCGGTGAGCAGGTTGTTGAAGTCGTGCGCCACACCTCCGGCCAGGCTTCCCACCGCTTCCAGCTTCTGGGTCTGGCGAAGCTGGTCTTCCAGTTTCTCCTTCTCGGCGGCCATGCGCCTGCGTTCCGACACATCCGCCAGGAAGCCCACCACGCACCGGCGGCCATCGAACTCGATGGGCGCGGTGCTGACGTCCACATGGATCACGCTGCCGTCCTTGCGCCGGCAGGGCACTTCTTCCGCCCGGATGTTTCTGCGGCGCAAATCCCTGCCAAGAATTCCGGTCAGTTCCCCCATCGCGCAGATGTCCGTGACCTCCCGTCCGAGCAAGTCTTCCCGCTCGTATCCAAGCAAACGGCAGGCGGCCAAGTTGGCATAGAGCAGTCTTTGGTCCTCCGCGTCCACCACCACGATCCCCTCGCCGCCCCCCTCGAAGAGAGTGCGGTACCGCCGTTCGGACGCGGCCAGCGCCTCCTCCGCCCGCTTGCGGACAAGGGTTTCGCCAATGTGGCAGGCCATCTCCTCCAGGGCGGCAACCATTTCGGCGCTGAACTGCCCCTTGCGCCGCGCGTTGAGCTGCATGATGCCCAGAATGCGCTGCTTGCCCCGGATCGGGACCAGGGCCACCGAAGCATAGCCCTGATGGCTGCACTCGTCGCGCGGATGCAGCCGGGGGTCCTTCTCCGCCGGCAGGCCATCCGACGCCAAGGAGTCGTTCGTCCAGAAGCTCCCCCCCGGCGTCAACAACGGATTCGCCGGGCCAGCCCGACCCTTCAGCACCAGCCCGCAGGTGCATTCGAGGCGGGGGGTGCCATCCGCCTCCCGGCATACCCCACCCTTGGCGTCGCGGACCAGCAGCGAGTTCTCCTTGAGCATGAAGTCGTGGGAAAAACCACGTTGGGAAAGGTAGGGAAAGTCCTCGCCTTCCTGCACGCGGATACCCACCGCATCGCATCCCAGTCCTTCTTTCACGGCGGCCAGAATACGGCTGATCGAATCCGCCAGTTCCCCGTCGCCGTTGAGAATCTCCAGCACCTCGCGGGACAGATTCTGAATCCGCTCCGCCTGTTTGCGCTTGGTGATGTCGCGCGCGAGGCCCTCCACGGCGACCACCTTTCCGTCCGCGTCGAAAACAGGGGATTCCAGCACCTCCAGCCGGTGGATGGACCCATCCCGATGGAGAATCTCGACCTCGTACACCGGCGGCTGGATACCCTGGAGGGACTGGGCTGTGTAGTGTGCAACATCCCGGTTGACGGGCGAATCGGTCATGTATGCAGTGACATGAGTGGAGAACTCCTCCGGCGAATAGCCGAGGATGCCGGTGACGGACGGGCTGATGTAGGTGAAATGCCCGTCCGTGTCGTGGCGATAGAAGAAGTACTCGGTCTTGAGTCCTTCCACGAGCGTGCGGTACTTCTCCTCGCTATCGCGCAGCGCGGCCTCGGCTTCCCGGCGGGCATGGCGCTCGGCCGCTTCCCGCAGGCCATGCTCGACGGCCGAGACCAGACGCCCCAGATTCTCCTTGAGCACAAAGTCCCAGGCGCCAAGCTTGAGCAGCCCGACCGCCCGCTCCTCGCCGACACTGCCAGATACCAGTACAAGCGGAAGGTTCGGATCGCGTTTCTGGACCAGAGTCAGCACTTCCCCGAAGTCCATGCCGGGGAGGTTGTAGTCGGAGAGCACCGCGTCCCAGCTTTCCGTGGCAAGGGCGTCCGTCAAAGTGGCCAGATCGGCAACGCGGCGACAACGCGAAACCATGCCGTCGCGGGCGAGCTGCCGCTCAATCAGACGGAAGTCTCCGGGGTTGTCCTCGACCACGAGAATACGAACGGGCTCGTTCATGTCCCTCTACCCCTGCGGTGGCTTGTTGGTGGCGAGCCAGTACACCCCCAGACGCGCCACGGTCTCCGCGAACTCGGCGAAGTCCAACGGCTTCCGGACGAAGCTGTTGGCCCCGTTCTCGTAGCTGCGCAGGCGGTCGCGCTCCTCGTCGGACGAGGTCAGGATCACGACCGGCAGCAGCCGGGTGCGCGGAGCGGCGCGCAACTGCTCCAGCACCTCGATCCCGCCAATCCGGGGCAACCCCACATCGAGCATCACGACGGCGGGAAGGGGCTTGTCCTCGGCGAGCAGGTAGTCGAGGGCCTGCTGCCCGTCCCTGGCCACTTCCACCTCGTTGGCCAGGTTGACCTTGCGCAGCGCGCGGAGAATCAGCATCTCGTCCTGGCGGTTGTCCTCGACCAGCAGAATCGTTCTTCCCTTCATATGCCGCACTCCTTCGGTTCGGTTCCATCTCCGGGCAGGGTGAAACGGAAGGTGGCGCCCCTTCCCGGCTCCGCTTCGGCGCGGATGGCGCCGCCATGGCGGCGCAGGATGCGCTGCGCCGTGGCGAGGCCGATGCCGATGCCGGGGAACTCGTCCTGCCGGTGCAGGCGCTGGAATGGCTGGAATAGTTTTCCGGCATGCCTCATGTCGAATCCGGCCCCGTTGTCCGCCACGCAGAACTCGGGGATCCCCCCGGCTTGCTCCGCGTAGAACCGGATCGTGGCCTGCGGCACGGCGGCGGTGTATTTCCAGGCGTTGCCAAGCAGATTTTCCAGCATGGCCTCGATCATCCGCGCATCGCCACGCGCGGAGAGACCCGGCTCGACGCTCCATTCCACCTGCCGCGACGGCTCCGCAGCGGCGAGTCCGCGCAGAATCCGCTCGGCCAGGAGCGACAGGTCCACATTTTCGCGCTGCAGTTCCCCCCTGGTGCCGCGCGAGAGGCCGAGCAACCCGTCCACCAACTCCCCCATCCGGCGGCTGGCCAGGACAATCTCGTCCAGGAACTCGCGGGCGCCGGCCGGCAGCGACTCGCCGAAATCCTCGATCAGCGCCTGGCTGAACCCGCTCATGGCGCGAAGCGGGGCGCGAAGATCGTGGGAAACGGCGTAGGCGAAGGCGTCCAGCTCCTGGTTGGCGGCGCGCAGTTCGGCGGTCCTTTCCTGGACGCGATGTTCGAGCAGACTGTAGGACAGCACATTCTCCATGGCGACCGCCACGCCGTCCGCCAGCGAGCGGAGCAAGCCCAGCTCGTCCTCCGTCGCGCGATGCCGGACGGACCAGTAGCAACCGATGGCGCCGAGCGGCTCGACCGCACGGATGGGAACCACCGCCAGGCTCTTCACGAAGGTCGGGCGGTAGGCTTCGGCCGGCACGCGAGGATCGGCGAAGACGTCTTCGACCGCCACCGTCTCGTGGTGGAGCATCGCCCAGCCGCTGATGCATCGCTCGATCGGAAACCGGCGCCCTTTCCATAGCGGCTCGACCGCATCCTCGTCGGCGTAGAAGCACTGGTCGCCATCCCGCAGCACGAAGGACGCCCCGTCCGCGCCGGTCAACCCGCGGGCCGCCGTGCGGGCGACCTCCATGACCTCCTCGGTGTTCCGCGCCGCCGCCAGCCTCGCTATGGCCTTCTGCAAGACTTCCAACCGCCGGTTGAGCGCGTGCAGCCGCTCCTCGGTCCGCTTGCGGTCCGTGATGTCCTGGACCGTGCCGTGCAGCCTGACCACCTCCCCGGCGGGCGAAAGCTCGGCCTCGCCCCTGGCCGTGATCCAGCGGCGCGGACCGTCCTTGCCCTGCACAACTTCCGCGTCGCATTCGTAGGAACCGCCGGCGGCGAGAGCCTCCTCCACGGCGGCGGAGAGCCTCGCCCAGCTTTCCGGCGCGAAATACTCCTGGACTTCCGGATAGGCGGCGGGAGGAAGGGCCGGGTCGCGCCCGTAGATGCGGTAGATCTCCTCCGACCAGGCGTGGACGCCGGTATGCACATCCCACTCCCAGTTTCCCAATCCGGCCAGGCGTTTCGCCTCCAGCAGCTTCCGCTCGCTCTCCCGGAGCGCATGCTCCGCCCGATGACGGTCGGTCACGTCGATCACGAACCCCTCCAGCACGGCAGGGGTTCCGGCCTCTCCGGGCACCGCGCTCCCCTTGTCCAGCACCCAGCGCTCCTCGCCGTCGGCCGCGAGCAGGCGGTACGTGGCCTGGAACGATTCCCCGGTATCCAGCGACGCCCGCACCCGATCCCACATGCAGGCACGGTCGTCGGGATGGATCAGATCGCCGTATGCCGCATCCCGGTCGCCGACCAGTGCCTCGGGAT
>LVAZ01000079.1 GCA_001603055.1 Victivallales bacterium Lenti_02 | reverse complement strand
GGCTTGCGGAGCTGGCCCGGAGCGGTTCGCGGGTTGGCGGGGACGGGCGGTTCGGGCATCGGCCCGCGCCGGTGGACCTGTCGCATTTGGCGGCACAGGTGCCGATGGAACGGGCAGGGGCGCTTCGTTCGCTTCCCGCCAAATTCGACTGGCGGACCGCCGAGCCGGGGAAGCTCTCCCCCGTCCGCAACCAGAACCCCTACAATACCTGCTGGACCTTCGCCGCCTATGCCTCGCTGGAGTCCTGGCTCCGTCCGGCGGAGACGCCGGACTACTCGGAGCGCCACATGGCCCACACCCACGGTTATGATTTGGGCTACGACGACGGCGGCAACCAATGGATTGCCGCGTCCTACCTGGTCCGCTGGAGCGGGCCGGTGGACGAGGCCGACTGTCCGTATTCGGGCATGCCAGCGGCGCCCAGCGGTTCCTACACCGCGCGCAAGCAGGTGCGGGAGGTGCTGTTCTATCCCTCGCCGGTCTCGAACAGCGCCGCGATGGATTTGCTGAAGGAGGCCATCATGGCCCATGGTGCCCTCTATGTCGCCTACCATCACGACGATAGCTTCTACAAAAGCGCGAACCGGGCTTATTACTGCGCGAACGACTTGGCTACCAACCATGCCGTGTCTGTCGTCGGCTGGGATGATGACTTTGCCAAGACGAAGTTCGCGAGCACTCCAGGCGACAACGGAGCTTGGATTCTCCGCAACAGTTGGGGCACCGGCTGGGGGGACGGGGGGTATTTCTATCTTTCCTACCATGACAAGAGCTTCCAGAAGTGCACCCCAGCGCTTTTCACCGCTGCGGCGGAAGCGGAGAACTACGACCATGTCCACCAGCACGACCCCCTGGGCTGGGTTAGTAGTTTTGGATATCAGACTCCCCAAACAGTCTGGGGGGCGAACGTCTTTGCCCTGAATGGCAATGAAATACTCAAGGCCGTGGCCTTCTACACGGCCAGCCGCAACGTTCCCTACGAAGTCCGCGTCTACCGCAACCTCGCCTCGACCAGCCCCAGTTCTGGAACGCTGTGCGGGATCGGCAGCGAAGGGGCGACGGTGGTGAGCGGGACCTTCGCGGAATCCGGCTACCACACGGTGGTTCTGCCCACGGCGGTTCTGCTGGAGGCTCCGCAGAACTTCTCGGTGGTGGTGACGCTGGCTGATACCGCAACGCAGCATCCGATGGCCATGGAATATTTCACTGCAAACTATTCCTCGGCAGCCAGCGCCTCGCCCGGCCAGAGTTTCTATTCCTCGAATGGCAGCAGTTGGACGGATTTGACCCAGTATCGCAGCACCGCCAACTTCTGCATCAAAGCCTTCACGGACGAACCGCCGCCGGAAATCGACGTGCTGGGTGGTTCTCCCTTGCAGAGTATTCCCAGCGGGAATGTCGCGTCTACGACCGAGGATGGTACGTGGTTTGGCAGCGTCGGTATCGGCGGCAGTCTGGCGCACACCTTCACCATCCGGAACACGGGGGCGGGGACCCTGTATCTGACGGGATCGCCGCTGGTGGCGATCAGCGGCGGCGAGGCCGGGGATTTCGCGGTGACGGCCCAGCCCGATTCCGTCGTGGCAGCAGGCGGGTCCACCACCTTCGCGATGACCTTCAGCCCGGCAATTGCCGATGTGCGCTCGGCCACGGTGAGCATCGCGAGCAACGACCCCGACGAGTCGTCCTATACCTTTGCGGTCCAGGGGGGCGGTCTTGCCCTCCCCGTGGCGGTGGACGACAGCTACGGAACCGTCCGCAACACGCCTCTGGTCGTGGCCGCCCCCGGCGTGCTGGCGAACGACGACGATGCCGAGGGGGGCACCTTGATCGCCGGTCTGGTCGGCGAACCGGCCAACGGGACGGTGGTGCTGGCGGCGGACGGGGGGTTCACCTACACTCCCGGCCTCGACTTCGTGGGGACGGACACCTTCACCTATCGCGCGAGTGTCGGGGAACGGCACTCCGCCGCCGCCACCGTGACCATAGCCGTGGCGAAAAGTCCCCAGACCATCGAGTTTGCGCCCCTCGGCACGAAACATTACGGGGATGCCCCATTCGAGCTGGCCGCGACCGCCACTTCCGGCCTGCCGGTGGTCTTCGCCAGTTCGGACCCGGCCGTCGCGACCGTGGACGGCAGCACCGTGACGATCATCGGCTTGGGGACGGCCACCATTTCCGCCAACCAGGCCGGGAACGCTCTCTGGAGCCCGGCCCCGGAGGCGAGCCAGCCGTTGACCGTCGTCTTTGCCGATCCCCTCTGGTCGGTGCGGTTGGACGTGTCCTCCGCCGTGCCCGCGGCGCTGGCTTTCGGCATGCACGAATTTGGCAGCGACGGCTGGGACGAGGGGCTCGATCTCCTGTCCGGCGAAGAGGACCAAGTCTATCTCGCCTCGGCGGATTTGGCTGTTTGCCTGCGGGCGGACTATCGGGGCTCCGCTGCGGCGGGCGAGTTTCTGCTGGTAGTCGAGGCGGCTGGCGAACCAATCACGCTTGCCTGGGAGACACCGCTTCTCCCCGAGGGGAAATATCTGGCGCTCTACGAGGTGTCGCTGGCGGGACGTGATCCGGCCGCTCGGGAGCTGGTGGGGAACACGGCGCTGGACATGGTCGCCACGCGGGCCCTGGCCGTGTCGGCGGGAGGGACACGATATTTCGTGATCCGCTACGGCGACGAGCTGGTTTTCGACCTTGCCTTCCGGAAGGGTTGGAATCTGGTGTCGCTGCCGATCACGCCGCTGCTGCCTTCGGTGGCGGATGTGCTGGCCAGCAGCGGCGACCCCGCCACGATCCACGAAGGAAGTGTCCTGACCTGGAACGGGATGGCTTACATCGAGGTAACTGAAATGGCGGCCGGCACCGGCTACTGGGTCTGTGCGACCGGACCGGCGGTGCGGCTGATCGAGGGACTGCCGGTGGTCCAGGATGAACTGATTCTGGCCGAGGGCCTGAACCTGCTCGGCCCGGCCCGACCGCGCGCTCTGCCCGAAAACGGCCTCCTGCCCGGTCCTGTCTGGACGTGGAATGCCCAGACCCTGCGCTATAGTCCGGCCGATGCGCTGTGGCCGGGGCAGGGATACTGGTTCCGGGCCACCGCCGCCGGAAACGTTCCTCTCGAAGACCGTTAGCAGGAAGGTGTAGAACATGGCGTACCAGCGGGCGGATGTTTCGTGGCTCCGGAACTGTCCCTACGGCCTGTCCGTTCACTGGACGGCCCACAGCAAACCCCGGCACGGGGCGGCTCTGCCCTTCGCCGAAGCCGTGGCGCGTTTCGCGCTGGACGACTTGGTCGGGCAGGTGACGGCCAGCGGGGCGCGCTACGTCATCTTCACCATCACCCACGCGCTCCAGATGATTCCCGCGCCCTGCGCCCCCCTGGACGGGATTCTGCCCGGCCGCACGGCGGAGCGGGATTTGCTCGGGGAACTGGCCGAGGCCTTGGCCCGGCGGGGCATCGGCCTGATTCTCTACTACAACCACTCGTGCAACTCCGCCGACGATCCCGCCTGGGAACAGGCCGTCGGCTACCATGTCTGGCCCAAGGAGCGTTTTTTCGCGAACCTTGCCGCCATCGTGGGTTGCCTGGGCGAACGCTATGGCGAGCTGGTGAAGGGCTGGTGGTTCGACAGTTCCTACTCGGTGGACCGGCGCGGCCCCCATTGCAGCGTCACCTGCGATCTGCGCGACTGGCTGTTCCCCTGGGAGGAATACACCCGGGTCGCCAAGCGGGGCAATCCGGAACGGCTGGTGACCTACAACGCGGGGGTCAACCAGACCTATCTCTACACCGATCATCAGGACTATTGGGCGGGCGAGATGGTGGACCTCGACCATCCTCCGGCCGCGCCGACGCTGGCCAGCGGTCTGCCCTGGCATGGCTGGACCTGTCTGGACGACCGGCGCTGGGTCCACAGTCGTCCGGACACGGAAATCCCCCCGCCGCTGTACACCGACGAGCAACTGGTCGCCTTTCTCCGCGCCTGCCGCCGCCAGCGGGGGCCCATGTGCTTCAATGTGGGCATCTACCAGGATGGACGGCTCGCCCCGGCTGCCGTCGACCAGCTTGCCCGCGTCGGGCGCGCCCTGGCCGAATAAGCGCCGGACAGTTCGCGCCGGTCGGGAATGATGGCAGGTTATGGGCGGAATCCGTTCGTTTGATGGTCCGAGTTCCGGAGGAATTTTCATATGCAGCAGGAAATCCGCACTCAGTCGGGAACCACCGTTTGCGTGGATGTGGTCGGCGAGGCCATCTTCCGTATCCGGGTGGCCGCCGACGGCGGCATCCGCGAGGGGGCTTTGAACCGCTACGGGGTGTTGCGGCGGGACTGGCCCGAGGTGGAGTGCTCGGTGGCCGAGCGGGACGGAACCATGCGGTTCACCACTGCGGCGGCTACTTTGTCCATCCGGCTCGACGACGGGCGCATGAGTCTGGCGGACGGCACGGGCCGGGTGCGGCTGGCCGAGGCCGCCGCGCCGGTGTCGCGCTGGGCGGACGGGTTCCGGGCCGAGTTCGCCTTGGGTGAAGGCGAACGGCTCTACGGGCAGGGCGACGTGACCCGCGACCGGCTGGACAAGCGGGGACACGCCAGCCGCATGGTCATCTGCAACGTGGACAGCTATGTGCCCATTCCCTTCCTGATGAGCAGCGGCGGCTGGGCGATTTTCCTGAACACCACCTGGTTCCATCACTACGACGCGGGCGCGACCGTGCCCGACCGGCTGGTCTATTCCGCCCCCCAGGGGGGACTGGACTACTATGTGTTCGCGGGGGACAGCCTGCCGCAGTTGCTCGACCTCTACACCCAGCTCTCCGGCCGGCCCCAGTTGCTGCCGCAGTCCGGCTACGGTCTCACCTTTGTCTGCGACGAGCGCGGAGTGCGGGCGCGGGACGTGCTCTACGAGGCCTACGAATTCCGCCGCCACGAGATTCCCTGCGACACCATCGGTCTTGAGCCGGACTGGATGGAGAAGCACTACGATTTCAGCGTGGACAAGGACTGGAGCAAGGAGCGGTTCCACATCCCCTTCTGGCTCCACGGCAACAAGCGCGCCACCTTCACGGCGGGTTTGCGGAACATGGGCTTCAAGCTCAGTCTCTGGCTCTGCTGCGACTACGACGTGAGCGAGCATGAGGAGCGTCTCCTCGGCAACGACTGGCCCCGCACCAAGCCCTGGCAGAGCGGGCGCGGCGCCGACAACACCTTCCAGGACCCCCATTTCATCCCCACCTACACCGACAAGATCACCAAGCCCGGCGTGGCCTGGTTCGACCATCTCAAGCGCTTCGTGGACGACGGGGCCAGCGCCTTCAAAATGGACGGGGCCAACCAGGTCAATTTCCATCCCGACCGCAAGTGGCGCAACGGCATGGACGACGAGGAGATGCACAATCTGTACCCGGTGCTCATGAACAAGCAGATGAGTCTGGGATTTCGGGAGCACACCGGGCGGCGCTCGATGGTCTACAGCTCCGGCGGCTACGCGGGCATCCAGCAGTTCGCGGCCACCTGGGCGGGCGACACCGGCGGCAACGCCGGCCCCCTCGCCAGCATTCTCAACCACGGCATGAGCGGCCACTCGAACGCCAACTGCGACATGGAGGTGTGGAGCGCCGAGGGCATCCATTTCGGCTTCTTCCAGCCCTGGTCGCAGGTGCTTTCCTGGCACATGTACAACCAGCCCTGGTTCCAGGGCGAGAAGCTGCTGAATCTCTTTACCTTCTACGCCCGGCTGCGCTATCGTCTGCTGCCCTACATCTATTCCGCCGCCCATGTCGCGAACCGCACGGGGCTGCCCATCGCCCGCGCCATGCCGCTGGCCTATCCCGACGATCCCGAATGCGCCAATCTCACCCGGCAGTATCTCTTCGGCGACAGTCTGCTCACCGCCGCTTTCACCGACCGGGTCTATCTCCCTGCGGGTACTTGGATCAACTACTGGACTGGAGCCGAGACCGTCGGGCCGTGCTGGGTTCCGAACGAGTATCCCGAGGACCGGGGCGGGCCGCTTTTCGTCAAAGCCGGGGCCATGCTTCCCCAATGGCCGCCCATGCTGCATGTGGGGCACCGCTCGGTCGAAACCCTCGATCTCGAAGTCTTCCCCGGCGCCGACGGCGAGTTCACCCTCTATGAAGACGACAGCGAAAGCCTGGAGCATCTCGCGGGGAGGGTCGCCGTCACCCGCTTCGCCTGCCGCCAGCAGGGGAAAGTATTCGAGCTGGCCATTTCACCCCGGAGCGGCGAGTACGCGGGCATGCCGAAGCAGCGTTCCTTCGCCTGCCGCGTCCACCTCGCGCTACCGCCCAGCAGCCTCCAGATCAACGGCCAGCCCGCCGAATTCTGCTACGAGGAAGGGCAGGTCCGCTTCACCATTCCGGAAGACCCGGCCCGCGCAACTCCCGCCGTCGCCCGGCTCGCCTGAGTCGGGAACTCTATTCCGCCAGCGTCAGTTCGAAGCCATCCGCCATGAAGCCGATGGCATCCACCATGCCGAGGGGGAGTTGGACCGTGACCGACTCTCCGGTTTGGGCAAATGCCACGTCCTGTCCGGTGCGCATGTAGGTTGCCGCCGCGACGGTTCCCCGCACGGGGAAGACGACTTGGGCCGGGACTTTTTCGCTGTCCTCGTAGAGCCGGAAGACAAACACCTTACCCCCTTTTTTCAGGTAGCGGAAGCTGTCCACGAAATAGGGTTCGCAGGGGCGGGTTCCGTAGACGCCGTGGCCGAACAGCTTCAGCCAGCGGCCCAGTGTCCGGAGCGTTTTCATGGCGCGTCCCGGCAACCGTCCGTCAGGCTGGGGGGCGACGTTCAGCGCCAGATTGCCGCCTCGGGCCACGATTTCGAGGAGGATGTGCAGGGTCTCCGAGGGGCTGTAGTAGTCCTGGTCGTAGGTGTAGCCGAAGGAGACATGGGCCTCGCCCTCCATCTTCTTGCCGAGACAGAGACAGGTTTCCCACGGCACCGGCAGCACAGTCTCGGGAATCTCCAGTTCCGGGGTGATGAAGTTCTCGTAGGGGCCGCCCGCCCGGCGGTCGGCGGAGAGAATCCAGGGCTGGAGCTGCCTGACCTCGTCCACGATTCTGCCGACTTCGGCATCGTAGCCGTTGCGCTTGCTGATGACCCCGCCGTCGAACCACAGGCAGTCGATCCGGCCGTAGCGGGTGGCCAGCTCGCGGATTTGCTCGTGCATGTACGCCTTGAATTTCTCCCACAACTCCGGCTTGGCGTGGATGTCGTAGGATGGCTGGTTGCGGGTCTGCTGGTTCAGCAGATAGCCGGGCTCCCAGTACAGGGGCGACATCCAGTCGGGCTTGCTGAAATACACCGAGATGGCCATGCCCCGCGCCCGGAAGGCTTCGTAGAGTTTGCCGACCACGTCCGCATGACGGTGGTTCCGGAAAGGGACTTCCGGGCCGGTGATGCGGTAGTCCGTGGTCTTGGTGTCCCACATGCAGAAGCCGTCGTGATGCTTGGTGGTGAAGAGGAGATAGGTGAACCCGGCAGCCTGCGCGAAATCGGCCCATTCGTCGGGGTCGAAACGCACGGGGTTGAAGGTGCGGTGGAGGTTCGCGTATTCTTCTTTGAACTCGCGCCCGTCCTTGGTTTTGGGCAACTGCCAGCGGGTCCAGTTGGCATCTCCCCGCCAGGTGGAGTTGTCGACCAGGGGCCAGCTTTCCTTCAGGCCCCACTGGCTGTACAGCCCCCAGTGGATCATCAGGCCGAGCTTCTGGTCCATGAACCAGTCGAGCCGCTCCCGGAGCAGGGGGTCGTCGGGCCATTCGAAGTCGTCGACCATTCGCCGGATGTTCTCGCTGAGGGTCCCTCCCGCATGCACTCCGGCATTCATTGCGGCGGCGTCGGCCTGGGCGTTGTACCGGTCAATTGGTTTGGTCATGTGCGGTTGTCCTGGTCTACGGTTCGGCGAGCCAGCGGCGGGGGACGAGGGCCAGGGTGATGGTCTGGTAGGGGTTGTCGGTGCCGCCTTCGTAGAGGCAGCCGATGGTCTCCCCGTCGATCTGGACCAGACTTGAATAGGCGGCGGGGCCGGAGGCGAGAATCCGCGCCGTGTTCCAGGTCTTGCCCCGGTCCTGGCTGAGGCGCAGAGTGAGCTGGCTGCGCGCCTGCGTGTTTCCCGGATTCGAGAAGAGCAGGTTGCCTTTGCCCAGGCTGATGAGGCTGGCCTGGCAGATGGGTTCGGGCAGAGCCAGGTCCGGCCTGGCTTCGCTCCAGGACAGGCCGCCGTCGTCGCTGGTGGCCACGAGCCGGTGGCGCTTCTCCGGGTCCGCGTTGCGCATGTTCATCAGCAGCAGGCCGTCGGGCAACTCGGCAACGGCGCATTCGTTGGCCCGGTCGCAGGGGACGATGCCGCCGAGCTGCCAGCTCCGGCCGTGGTCGTCGGAAAAGATGGCATGGCTGAAATAACCGCCGGGAGGGGCGGTCTTGTGGTCACAGGGGACGATCAGCCGTCCGTTCGCGAGCTGGATACCGTTGCCGGGGCCGGTGGCGTACCAGGTCCACTCGGGCTTTTTGACGGAAGCGGTGATTTCCTCCGGCTGGCTCCAGGTGAGACCGTCGTCGCTGCTGCGGGCCACGAACACCCGGCGGGTGTCCTTTGAGGTGCCGTTGCAGATGTCGCTCTCGCGGTCGTCGCCCCGGTTCCAGGTCAGCAGGAGGTGGATGGTGCCGGTGGCTTGGTCGACGACCGGGCAGGGGTTGCCGCAGGTGTTGCCCGCGTCGTCCCAGATGGTCCGGGTGTCGCCCCAGGTGAGGCCGCCGTCGGTGCTGCGGCGCGTTACTAGATCGATGTCGCCCGCGTCGCCCCGGCCCTGCCGCCGGGCTTCGCAGAAGGCGAGCAGGGTGCCTTTGGTGGTTTTGACGATGGCGGGGATGCGGTAGGTGTGGGCACCCTCGCCGCTGGTCCAGAGGGCGGTTTGGCGGAGGCGTTTGTGCTCGGTCTTGGCGATGGCGTCGGTCTCGTCGAGCCGGAAGCGGACGCTGACGACCGAATGCTTGTCCGGCCCGTCGTCGTATTTGATGTAGGTGGTGGCCACGATGGTGCCGTCGGGCAGCAGCTCGACGCCGGGATAGCCGCAGTCGCCGCCCGCGAAACTGTGCAGGAGTTTGACCCGGTATTCGCCGGGACGGCCGCGGACGATGTCCTCCCAGGTGCCGACCCAGGCGACGAAATGGCCTCGGGTGGGGCTGTCGGGGGCCATGTCGCGGAAACAGACGACGAGGCGTCCGTCCGGAGCGTAGACGGCGGCATGGCGGTCGCCGGAGAGGCCCCAGGGGGTATAGACGGGTGCGGTCCAGGTTTCGCCCTCGTCGTCGGAGAACATCATCAGGC
>LVAZ01000078.1 GCA_001603055.1 Victivallales bacterium Lenti_02 | reverse complement strand
GGCGGCGGGTTCGGCGGCGGGCTCGCCGAAGGGGTCCCGGGTGGCCGGCTCGGCCGCCGGTTCCGGCGGCGGGACGACGACCGGCGCGGCCAGGACGGGAACCTCGATGGGAACCAGCAGCGACTGCTCGCCCTGGGCGTTCACGCTCGCGGCATAGAAGGCGAGGTCGTTCGCCTTCTCCACCCGCAGGTCCACGGGGGCGGCACCCGTCGACAAACCCTTGATCCGGTCGAAAATGGCCAGCCGATCCGCCAGCAGCGGCACGTCCGGGCTGGCACCGATATCCACCCCCCAGCGCTTCCACGCCGCATCCCGCATGAAGCCCGCCGCATGCACGGGGTCCATGTTCCATATGGTCGTGCCGTCTTTCTCGATGATGCCGACCAAATGGGTCAGACGGACCTGCCCGAGCATCGTCGCCTTGGGGGCGGCGAAGATGCGCACGGAAAGGATGCCCGCCTCCGGCTCGGACCAGGCGAAATGAAGGGCCTGTCCCTCGCCGACCGCAGCCAGAACCTTGGGAGCCGGCAGGGCCCGGTCCATGCGTTCCTCGAGCCAGGGCGACAGATCGAGGATACGGGGGAGGAAAGCGGGCTGGGTCGGTCCCGTGTCGCGGGCCGCCAGCTTCCAGAGTCCATCCTCCAGCACGCAGAGCCGGAACACCCCGTTCCAGGCGGCGGCGAGAGCCCGCTCCACGCGCACCCGGTCGGCATTGCCCAGGCTGGAACTGGCCAGCCGCAGCAGCACGAACGCATTGCGGGTGGTCGCCAGGGAGCAGATTTCCTCATCCGTCTCGCGGTCCCCGCGCCATTCATAGGCCAGAGCGCCCCAGGCCCCCACATCGACGCCTCCCGCCTGCCGCCGGGACCGGGCATCGAGCACCGTTTCGACGATGGCCTTGGCCGCCGGCACCGTTTCTCCGCCATAGCCAAGCCACGGGCGAGCGGGCATTTCGCGGTCCCCGCGGACCAGGGGCGCACCGCCCCAGAAATATTCCACGACCCGGGTGGTGGTGGCCATGCAGCGGGGACTCAGGGAGGTGCCCCAGAACCCCGTCGAACCATCCTGGAAGGATACCAGGGTTTCGCAGAAGGCGCGGTGCCATTCGGGGGAGAGTTCGAGCAGCCCCGGGCGCTGCTTGGCGGCATACAGCCACGGACCGAGGAACACGCAGCCGCCCAGATTCCCGCTCGGATCGTTCTCCTTGGCGGCGGCCAGATACGCCCGGATCGCTTCGGGAGAGGTCAGATTCGGCAGGTTGCGGGCGCCGCCCTCCTCGCCCCGGAAGAAGTTCCAGGGATGGGCGTGGGCCTGTCCGGCCAGCAGGTGGGTGGTCAGGTCGTCCAGGGCGGGGAACGGGGCCAGGCTCCCCGTGACGGGGTCCTGCTTGTCCTCCGGCGCGTAGACGGTGCCGGGAGCGCCGAGCGCCTCCCAGGAAAGGGTGGAGAACCAGACCGTGCCGGCGGTGGGGTTGGCCAGGCGCACGTGCAGTTTGCCGGGCGCGGGCGGGGCGGCGGCGGCGGGGGTGGCAACCAAGTCGCCCTCGGCGGCGGGAGCCGCGACCGGAACCGCGAACCCCAGGGGCACATCGAGGTAGAAGCAATGCCAGCCGAAGGTGCCCCGCACCCGCATCGGGCCGGGATACACCGCCAAGGTCTTCCCCGCCGCGTCGCGGACGGCGATTTCCAGGCCGGGAGGCGCCGAACCGCCGTCGGCCTCGCGCGCCGTCATCCAGACAAAAACCCGCACACTGTCCGCGCCGGTCAGGCTGGACGGCAGCGGCAGGGGATTGCCCAGCGCCAGCGACTCCCCGGCGGCGAGCTTCACCGCCGAGAGAGTCGAACGCCGGACGTTGGTGTTGAGCAGGGCGGAGGTGTCCAGCCAGCGGGCGGGGGCCTGCCCCTCGCCCAGCAGCGCCTCCCAGGCGACGGGAGCGGCGAAGAAGTCGACCACGCCATGCATGTAGAGCTGCCACAGGGGACCGCCGCGCTGGCCGATGCGGCTCTCGGCCGTCCAGGGCCCCAGGCTGCCGACCCGGGCACCGCCCACGGTGACGGTGCTGGTCCGGAAGGGCAAAGGACCGACCACCAGCTCCGCCGGCGCCGGCGGGGGCTCGTTGCCAAACGCCAGCAGAGAGCAGGCCAGCCATGCGCCAAGCGCATAGCCGAAAGGATGTCCGAGGACTCTTCTTCGCGTCCGCTTGTCTTCGCTCATGGCAGGCCCCAGTGATGATGAGTGCTTCAGCCGATCATTCCGTTGTTCCTGGCGTACTCGAACAGGCCGCCCTGGTCGATGACCTCGCGGGCGTTGCCGAGGGGGACCAGCGCATAGGTCTCGCCGTTCCGCAGCAGAGTGAGCGTCGAGGCGTCGAGATCGAGCCGGACGGTGTCCCCGGTCTTGATCAGGCTGGTCAGGTCGGTCTGGCATTCCAGCGGGTAGAGTTCGCCGGTCGCCATGCAGTTGCGGAAGAAGATGCGGGCATAGGACTGGGCGATGACGGCCTTGGTCCCGGCGGCGCCGAGACTGACCGGCGCGTGCTCGCGGCTCGAACCGCAGCCGAAGTTGCGGCCGGCCACGATGATGGGATATTCGGACTTCATGGCGCCGGGCGCCACGAAGCGGGGATAGCTGGCCGGCAGCCCGGCGAGGGCGTAGCTGCCCAGCTTCTCGTATTCCTCGGGGATGGTGGGCACCAGAGTCAGGTACTGGGCCGGGATGATCTGGTCCGTGTCGATGTTGTCGCCGAGCACGAACACCTTGCCTTCGATCACACTGTTCATCGTGGGTATTCCTTATCCCGGTCTAGAGGAACTCGCGCGGATCGGTCACCCGCCCGACGATGGCGCTGGCGGCGGCCGTGTAGGGCGAGGCGAGGATCACCGAGGAGTCCTTGCTCCCCATCCGCCCGGGAAAATTCCGGTTGGTGGTGCTGATGCAGACTTCCTTGCCGTGGGTGCGGCCGAAGGTGTCCTCGGGGCCGCCGAGACAGGCGGCGCAGGAGGGCGGCGCGGGGGGGATGCAGCCGGCGGCGGCGAAGATGTCGAGCAGCGTCTCGCCCCCGATGGTCAGCCTGCCCAGGTCCGCGGCCACCTCGGCGGTGGCGGGAACGAGGAAAGTGTCCACCGCGACCTTGCGGCCCTTGAGAATGCGGGCGGCGGCGTAGAAGTCCTCGGCCTTGCCCCCGGTGCAACTGCCGATGTAGGCGCGGTCGATCTTCCACTCGGCGCAGCTTTCGGCCGGCTCCACGTTGTCCGGCGAATGGGGCAGCGCCACCACCGGCACCAGGTCGTCGGCCACATAGTGCTTTTCGCCGATGTACTGGGCGTCGGGATCGCTGTCGAGGCAGACGAAGGGCTTGTCGGTGCGCTGCCGGACGTAGGCCAGGGTGGTCTCGTCGGCGGCGATGATGCCGTTCTTGCCGCCGGCCTCGATGGCCATGTTGCAGATGGTCATGCGGTCGGCCATGGAGAGGGAGCGGATGGCGGAGCCGCAGAATTCGAGGGCGCGGTAGGTGCCCCCGTCCACGCCGATGTCCCCGATCACCTGGAGGATCATGTCCTTGCCCATGATGTAGTCGGGCACGGTCCCCTCGAAGACGAAGCGGAGGCTGGCGGGAACCTTGATGAGCAGCTTGCCGGTGCCCAGGATGAAGGCGGCGTCGGTGTTGCCGATGCCGCTGGCGAATTCGCCGAAGGCGCCGTGGGTGCAGGTGTGGGAGTCGGTGCCGAACATCACCTCGCCGGGACGGCAATGCCCCTTCTGGGGCAGGGTGACATGGCAGACGCCGGAGTAGCTGGGGGTGCCGGGATCGTAGAAATAGGTCAGCCCCTGCTCCTTGGCGAAGGCCCGGCAGGTGTCCACGTTGCGGTGGCACTTCTCGTCGCAGGTGAAGATGTAGTGGTCGGGAACCAGCACCACGCCGTCCCGGCTGAACACCTTGGCGTTCTCGCCGAACTCGCGCTTGAAGATGCCCATGGTGCCCGGCCCGCACACATCGTGCGTCATCAGGACGTCCACTTGAACCCAGATCGTCTCGCCGGCCTGGACGCGGTCCCGGCCGGCGGCTTTGGCCAGGATTTTCTCGGTGATGGTCATGCCCATTGCTGTGCAAACGCCTTTTCGTGGTTGCGGCGCAATCCGCAGGAATCTCCGCCGCCCCTCGTTCCTACCCGTACAACATGGGAGTAGTTTACTTTTCAAGAGGCCGCTGCGCAAGCCCGCTGCCAAGTTGCGGCCCGGCCAATGCGTGTCATGGTATGCTCTGTTGGATTGGTCGGCGCGGAATCGTGGTGGACGCACCCGGAGTCCCGCCATGTTCGAATGGCTCTTCAACGATACCGGCATCTTCGTCCGCATCCCCCTGGAATGTCCCGGCTCGCTCTACGCCAGCCCCATGCCTTTCGGTCCCTACGACCGCTTCAACCGGGTGCTCGGCAACTACCGCCGCAACCGGGTGAAAACCGTGGTCGTCCTCGTCACCCGCGAGGAAATCGAGAAAAAGTGCCGCCGGGACCTCTTCGCCGCCTATGCCAAGCACGGTATCGCGGTTCTGCACAACCCGGTGCCGGACCTGACCAGCCCCTCCCACGGCATGGTGTCCCAGTTGGTGGACGCCATGCAGGAACGGCTGCTCGACGGCGGCAGGATCGCCGTGCACTGCAACGCGGGCGTGGGCCGCACCAGCGTGGTTCTGGCCTGCGTGGTCAAACGGCTGCTCCGGCTCGACGGCAAGGCGGCGGCAAACTACGTGCGCGAGTATCTGCACGTCAATCTCACGGACGAGCAGCAGCGCTTCATCACCGCCTGGGACGACAACCCGGCGGCCAGCCAGCCCGTGCTGGCCGAGGCCGCGAAAAAAATCCGCGTCCAGCCCTGACGGAGGCTATTCGGGAAGCCCGCGATGGAAGCGCTTCGCGTCCGCCGTGCGGCAGCCCGGCCCGCCGAAACGCACCTCGAGCCGCGGCCGTTCGGCCCCGCGCCCCAGCAGGGTCAGGCTATGGGTTCCCTTGGCCAGATACACCGGCAGGGCCCGCCAGCCTTCCCCCGCCGGAATGGACAGCAATTCGTCGTCCACCTTCACCCGGCACGAATCCAGCAGATTCCCCTGGAACTGGAACTGGTACAGCCCCTCGGTAGGGGCCTCGAAGTATCCCCTGGCGGCGAAGGATGTCCCCTCCCCCGCCCCGTTCCGCTCCAGCCAGTCCCCCTTGAGTTCCTCGACGGTGGCGTCCGTCTTCTCCTCCCCCTTGCCGACCACCAACTGGAAGCCGGGCTCGGTCCGCTTCGGCAACTGGGCTTCGGGAAGCGACAGCGGAGCCGGCGGCAGCACCGTGAAGGCCAGCGGGATGCCGCTGATCCGGCCATCCCCCTCGCCCAGCACCGCCGCGTAGCGCAGCTCCACCGGCCCCATGCCCAAGTCCACCGTGTCGATCTGAATCGCCCCTTTTCCCGTATTGAGACCGGCAATCCGCTTCGCGCCCAGGAACATGTCCAGCCGCGTCGCGCCGGGAACGTCGACCTCGAACACCAGCCGCTCCCCGTAGCGGATTTCCGGCCTGGGCAGACGGAGAAACTCGCATTCCGCCTGGCGGTTGGCGACGAGAAAGGGGATGACAAGACGGCTCTGCGCCTGGCTGGGATCGGCGGCCAGAGCCACCACCCGCAGCTCGTGCTGCCCGTCGCTCAGCTTGTCCGTCGGCAGGTTGAACTCCCCGTTCGGCGGGGTGACCGCGAAGCGGCGACCGTCCATGAACAGGTGGAGAATGGCGGCCTTGGGGCCGGTCTCGTCCGCCATCAGCTTGATGGTCACCGAACCCTTCACCGCCTGGTTCGGCTCCAGCCCCTCGACCCGGATGCGCGGCGGCTGCGCCCAGGGCTGGCACAGGGGATCGCCCACGACCAGCAACTGATAGGGACCGGTCACCGACTGGTAGAACGCCTCGGCGAGCGAGCAGCCCTCCGCGTAGTAGGCGTGCAAAAAGGCATTGGGGAACTTGCCCTGGATGGCGTAGGGTTCGGCGACGGTGCCCGAGGCACCCGCCGCGCCCGCCGCCAGAAACGCGCTCAGGGGCGTCTGGCTGCCCTCCTCGCCCAGCACCCCGCCGAAGCTGGTCAGATGCTCGCAGATGGCCCCCGGCAGGATGGCGCTGCCCGAGGCGTCCCAGTCGAAGCTGGCCGTTCCCGTCAGAAGTCCGGCCACATCCGGGCGTTCCTTGGGCAGAACCCCCGGCTCCGGCACGGCCCTCACCCCGTTTTCGCGCAGGCGCTCGACCGCCCCGGACACCGCCCACTGGCGCGT
This sequence comes from Victivallales bacterium Lenti_02, assembly GCA_001603055.1. Classification (GTDB taxonomy): domain Bacteria; phylum Verrucomicrobiota; class Lentisphaeria; order Oligosphaerales; family Lenti-02; genus Lenti-02. The sequence continues at coordinate 12,801 of LVAZ01000078.1, read as the reverse complement.
GGTGGAACGGACATCGCCGTTGGCCAGGTAATAGACCGTGCCCTCGGGGCGCGTCCCGTCGGCCGCCGCCGCGCGCTGCAGGTAGCCGACGACCTCCCCGTAGGAGTTTCCCCGGCCGCCGGTGTAGCCCAGCATGGTCGAGAGAAAATAGCGCGCTCCCAGATAGGGGGGGCAGCGACGACCGTCCACCGTCCAGCCGGTCGAGGCGTCGAAAGACCGGGACTGCGGCATGGAAACCTGATAGGCGGCCACCCGGTCGAGCAGGCGCTGGAAGTCCTCCTGCTCGCGCAGGCTGGCGAAATCCTCGTCCTTGCCCATGTCCGTATAGTCGAGCCAGCCGTTGCGGGCGGCGGCGGCGATGGCCTGGTTGGCCCAGCCCAGCTCGACGGTCCGGGTGAGTTCCGCCATCGCCTCGTCCGCCTGTCCCAGCACGGCCAGCCCGCAGGCGAGATTGTAGCTCACCTCGACCGCCTCGGGATGGCGTTCGGCCAGGGCGCGGAGCGTGACGACGCTTTCCCGCCAGTTCTCCATCAGCCATGCCTCGTCCTCCTCGCCCCACGCCTTCGCCTTGCGGACGCGCTGTTCGAGGAAGAACTCCTGGACCTTGCCGTAGAGCGCGCGGTCGGACCTCGGCCAGGGCGGGTCCGTCTCGCGCCGGAACGGCGCCAGCGCATACCGGTTGGCGTTCAGGTCCAGATAGTCCACCTGCTTGAGCATAACCGTCTGATAATGGAACGTCAGCCCCGTGATCGAGGCCATGGTGCCCAACTGCTTGGGCAGAACCCGCCCCTCGGCGTCCGCCGAGAAATCGACCCGGTAGGGGAAATCGGCGGAATAGGCGATGATGTCGATCTGCGGGGCCAGCATGTTCTGCTCGATGTAGCGCAGCACGGGCAGGAGAATCTTCTGCCGGAAGTCCTCGACCGCGATGGTGTCCCGGATGCCGATCCCCTCCAGCTCGATCCGGTTGACGGCGGGGACGGCGCGCAGGGCCATGTACTCGTTGGCGACCGCCCGGCTGCTCCAGCTTTCCGCGTTCACCACCACCAGCACGTTCTCCGGGCCCCCGCCCGCCTGCAATCCGAAACCAAGCAGACAGCAGAGCAGGGCCCCAGCCAACGGCAATCTGGACGCAAATCGAAACTTCATCGGCATCTCCTTGATGTGGGATATCCTAGCTTCCCACTCGGCGGCGACTATGGTACGTAGACGCTCTTGAGTGAACCCCGTTCCCCAAAGGTACTGCGAGCGAAGGATAATTGCTCGCCGGGAAAACGGGAACAAGGGCAAACCGCCGTCCACCAGCCACCGCATGGGGAACCCCAATGACTCCCGGCATCCGCGACTACGCCCGGATCGGCCTGGTCCACCACCTGCTCTACCCCGCCTGCACCACCGACGCCGACTTCCACGAGCGGACCCTCGCCGAGTTCGCCGAGCGGGACGACATCGAGACCTTCGACTGCTGCCTCCCCTTCGGCGACGAACGGCGGCGGCGGCTGATCCCCCGTCTCCGCGCCTGCGGCAAAACCCGCCTCGCCTACGCCGCCCACCTCTTCCCTTTCCGCTATCTCAGCCTGGCCAGCACCTCCGCCAGCGAGCAGGGCCTCGCCCGGCTCATCCTGGCCGACCTGATCGAGCAGGCCGCCGCCATCGGCGCCACCGGCTTCGTCTTCGCCACTGGCGGACCGACCCCGGACAAGGCGACCGACGCCAACCGCGAAGCCTGCGCCGACATGTGCCGCTGGCTCTGCGCCCGCCTCGCCGAACACGGCATCACCGCCCTCCTCGAACCCTTCGACATGACCGTGGACAAGTGCTTCCTCTACGGCCCGTCCCGGGTCTGCGCCGACTTCGTGGCGGCGGGGGCCGACAACTTCGGCATCGAACTCGATCTCGCCCACGTTCCCCTGATGGGTGAAACCTTCGCCCAGGCCATCCGCAACACCGCCCCCCATCTGCGCCGCGTCCATCTCGGCAACTGCGTCCTCCGCGACCGCAGCCATCCCCGCTACGGCGACACCCATCCCCCCATCGGCCTGCCCGGCGGCGAGATCGACACCCCCCAACTGGCCGAAATCCTCGCCCTCCTTCTCGATGCGGGCTTCCTCAGCCGCGAACAGCGCGGCGATCTCGTGTTCGAGATGACCCCCTGGCCCGGCAAGTCCGTGGACGAAACCGTGGCCGACACCTTTGCCCGTCTCGACCAAGCCTGGCAGCAGGTCTGGGCCAACCGCCCCCTCCCCTCCGGAAACTAGCATGAAGCCAAATCCCGTCCGCCAAGCCCTCCTCGCCGGCCGCGTCACCATCGGCACCTGGATTCAGATCGGCCATCCCACCGTCGCCGAAGTCCTCGCCAACGCGGGCTTCGACTGGATCGCCGCCGACTGCGAGCACACCGACATGGGCCTGGCCGAATTCGCCGCCGTCGCCCGCGGCCTGCACGGACGCGGCAGCATCCCCCTCGTCCGCGTGCGCGAGAACGACACCCTCGCCATCCGCCAGATGCTCGATCTCGGCGCCATGGGAGTCATCGTCCCGCTGGTGAACACGCCGGAGGACGCCGCCCGCGCCGTGCGCGCCGCCAAATACCCCCCCGCCGGCGTGCGCGGCTTCGCCTTCCACCGGGGCAACAACTGGGGCGTGGACTTCGCCGACTACGCGGCCGGCGCCAACGACCAGATCGCCGTCGTCGTCATGATCGAATCCAAAGAAGCCGTCGAGAACATCGACGCCATCCTCGCCGTCGAGGGCGTGGACGGCGTCTTCATCGGCCCCTACGACATGAGCGGCTCCTACGGCATCCCCGGCCAGACCGGCGACCCCATCATCCAGAATGCCTGCGCCCGCGTGGTCGCGGCCTGCCGCAAGGCGGGCAAAGCCGCCGGCATGCACGTCGTCATCCCCACCCCCGAGGCCATCGCCAAGGCCGTCGCCGACGGCTTCACCTTCCTGGCCCTCGGCGTGGACACCGTGTTCCTCGACCGCGCCGCCCGCAGCGCCCTCGCCGTCGCGCGGGGATAAGGATCGGGGATGGAGGACAGCACCGGCCAATAGTCCGCGATGCGGACGGTTTCGTCCGGGATTAGGGAAGGACGGCAATTTCGCCCATCACCGTGCCTGCGGCGACACGGGTGCCGCCGAGGGGAACCAGCCATCGGACGTCGCTGCTCAACGCCGTCCGGCCCAGGGGACGGCCATCCGCATCGAGCAGCAGCAAGGTGCCGTCTTCGCAGCCCACCAGGACCCGCTTGCCCAGCAGGTGGAGGGAACGGGGCGGCGCGGGGCAGCGATAACTCCAGAGACGCTGGCAGGCATGGTCGAGGGCGACCACCAGCCCGCCCCACTCGGCCACCAGAATCTCGACCTTGCCGTCCCCGGTCAAATCCCCCGCCGCCAGATCGCGCAGATAGTGGCGGTAGCGGGTGCCCTCGCCGGGACCGAACTGGGCATTGGCGCGGGGACTGCCGTCGGCACCGAAGACCGTGACCCGGTTCCAGCGGCCGTTGGTGGCGCTCACCAGCTCGGCGCTGCCGTCGCCGTCCACATCCCGCACCAGCAAACCCGTCCGGTTCTGCGCCGTCCAGCCGCCCACCATCGTATGCCCCTCCGGCACGCCGTAGAAGCCGCGCCGTTCGGCGAAGTCCGCCGAATTCACCACCGCCAGATTGTCCGTGCCGTTCAGCCAGCGGGCGATGAGCAGATCGCGCGAGCCGTCGGAGCGGTCCATGATCGCGAACTGCTTGCCCGGACCCCAGAACACGGGTTGCCGCCGGACCAGCTTGCCCTCGCGGTCCAGCACCTCCAGGGTGCAGGCGCTGCCGACGAAGCAACGCGGCTCGCCATGGTCGAAGTTCGCCGTGAACAGTCCGTGGATTCCCTCGTGCCCCGGCGCACTCTTGAACCAATAGGTCTTCGCGGCCCGGAACACCGCCGGGTCCATCACCGACTCGAAACGCCAGCGCAACAGCCCGTCGAGTCCATAGGCCAGCACCATCTCGTCCCGGCACCCCACGAGCAGCAGTTCCGCCTCGGGCCACCAGTGCAGCACCCGGATGTCCCCTGCGGTCTCGACCGCCCAGCGCAAGCCACCCTCGGTCCCGTACAAACGCAGCGCGCGCTCCGTCGCCACCGCCAGGCCATCGCCTGCGGCCACCATGTCGACCAGAACGGTCACCCCTTCCACGATGATTGCGGTCGGCAAGACAGGCAGCGCTTCCCGGTCCCCCGCCGCCGGGGGACGCTGCCGTTCCTCGACGATACGTCCCGCCGCCGCCTCGGCCCGCGCCAATATCTGAACAAGCAAAGCACGGAACGACTCCGGCAAGGGAATATCCAGCACCTGCTCTTCCCCTGCCGCCAGCATGATCGTCTGTCCGCCAACTTCCGCCTCGCCCACCTCGTCGCCGAGCAGGACAAGCCGAGCCGTGGCGAAATTCCAGTCCAGCGCCACCGGCACGTTGGCCGACACCAACGGCTCGTCCGCGCCTTCCGGCTGAAAATGCCGCAGGCCGCGGGCGCTCAGGTGATCCCCCGCCAGCACCAGCAAGTCGGCCTCTTCGGAAGCGGCCCGGACCAGGGAGGGCTCGGGCAGACGGAGAAACGCGCTGCGCTCGTCCAGCCGCACACAGGCGGGCGTTTCCCGCCCGCCCTGCGCCAACAGGCTGAAAAACAGCCCCTTCCCACCCTGCCGGACCGGGCCATGCCACTGGCTGCTCACGTTCGCCCCGGTTGCCCGCACCTCGGTTGCATCCCCCCAGGTGAGTTTGAAGACCGTATCCGCCGGGACATCCGCCACGTCGGCCGGCTGGCCGAACACCACCGCTTCCGCCTTCTCCTGCCAACGGCCCCGGCGGTTTCCCACAGGATTTCCACCGCCATGTTCTCGCTGTCCACCCGGAAATCGAGTTCGTCCACTACCAGGGCATACCGGCCGACGCGCTGGAGCAGATGGCGCTGCCAGGCGCAGAATGCGGCGCGGGGCACGCTGCCCCGGGCGTAGACGCTGTCCCCCACCACGTCCGCCGCCGACAGGCCCGCGTCCATGGCCACGCTCGGCTCGACCATCCCGTCGGCCTTGGTCAAGACCTGGTTGAGATAGCCGCGCAGCAGGGAATTGCCCGCGATCCGCAGATCGAGAATCGCGAAGGTGTGGTAGGGATTGCGCGAGGCCCCGTTGAACCCGTCGAGCAGAATGAAATCCCCGTCGCCGTCGATGCGGGTGCGGAAACTCCCGAAGCCGAAGGAGTGTTCCAGGGGAATCCCGCTCCGGCGGGTGCGCCAGAGAGGCTCGGGAAGGGACAGGATTGTCCACTTGCCCAGGATGTCCGTCGGCGGGGCAATTTCGATTTCCGGCTCCGGCCAATAGGACTGACCGAGGCGGAACTCGTCCGTGTTCAGCCGGACCCGGTCTTGCCGATAGTAATGCCAGCGGGCGTCGCCGGTGAGATAGGCCGCCTTGTGCAGGAAACCGAGGGAGGCGGAACGGATATGCTGGTCGCCCGTCTTGCCGCTCAGCAGGGCCTCCTGGCCGCGCAGGAGCTTGGCGACCACGCCGTTTTCCAGCGGCACCCGGTCGCCGCTCAGGCACAGATAGGTGAAGATGGGGGCGATGCCGGTGCTGTACCAGAAGAGATTGTCGTTCTCCCCCGCCACCCAGTCGTGCCGGTGCAGGGAATGGAAGGCGAAGTTGGCGGCGGCGAAGGTGTGGTCCCAGACTGGTGCCGGATAGTCGCGCTGGAAATAGCGCCCCAGGCAATACAGGCCGATAGCCGCCCACTGGCCGTGGCGCGAACTCACCGAAGGCGCGGGGCCGCGCAGGTTGAAAATCCCCCGGCGGGCGTAGTCCTCATGCTCCAGTTGCCGGGCCAGGGCGTTGATCACCCGCAGGCGCTCCGCGTCCGTGAACACGGGACTTTCCTCGATTAGGTCCCAGAACAGCACCAGCATGTGCTGGTTGTAGTGGTAGGGACCGGCCAGGGGATCGTCCTTGTTCTCGGTCATCTCCCCGTCGATGCGGGCCAGTTCCTCCTTCGCCTGCGCGTCGGGGAAGGCCAGACGGAGAAACTCGCGGGCGTGGCGGACCTCGCCGGTCATGTAGTAGAGCGCCATGTGCTTGCTGATGATGTTCCAGCCGAAATATCCCGACGAGCCATAGCCGTCGGAGGCCTCCCAGATGCCGACCTGCTTGATGTCCTCGGGAATCGTCACGCCCTCGCCCAGCCGCACCTCGAGCACATGGCCCAGACTCAGGTTTCCGGTCCGACCCCGCTCGCGGATCAGCACCGCCAGCCGCTCGGCGGCCTGCATCACCCCGGCCGCGTCGCTGCCCCCGACCAGAATCGCGTTCCTCCCGTTGCCGAAGGGGTTGTGGAGAGAATGCAGGGCATAGCCGCCGCTTCCCGGATATTTCAGATCGAGCAGGGTGTAGTAGAGATCGTACAGCCTGCGCAGAAGGGGATTGGTGGAGCGATTGCCCAGAACCACCGCATGCTGCGGCAGCGGCAACGGCAAATCCTCGACCACCGCCAGCTCGGTTCCGGTAGTGTCCAGAACAGCCCGACGCAGCAGCGCCGCCGCATCGGCATGGCGGGCGGGGGCCACGATGACCCCTTGGGCGACTCCGTCCGCCACCAGCGGCGTCTCGATCCGGAGGTCTTTCAACGCCTCATACTGGGGGGCCTTCATTGCCGGCACCCCGAGCGGCTCTTTTGGCATCTCGACCCCGGCCTGGACCCGCACGTCGGCGAGCTGAATGCTCGTGGTCTCGCCACGATGGGTGTAGAGATAAATGCGTGCCCGCGTGGTTCCAGCCGGACTTTTGCCATAGACCGCCAGCTCCTCGAAGCGGTCCGTCGCATTCGTCGCCAGGCTAATCTGGCTGAACTGGTTCGAGGGCAGAAAGCGCAGTTGCAGATACACGTTCGCCGGGGCGGGACGTTCCGGCAGCGCCGCCACCCGTACCCGGACCTCGTAGGTTTCCTCCGGCTCGGCGGGGAAATCCTGCGACAGCCCCAGTTCCCGGTCCGGATCGCCATCCTGCAGGAGCAGAGCCGGCCCTTCGCCGAAAACCGGACGCGCCGGAGTCAACGACTGCTCCTCGCCCCCTCCCCCATACGCCTGCCAACCGGCGGGCACCCGCGCTCCCGCCGCCCATTCCGCGAAGGAACCGTTGGTGAGTTCCACCGCCCTCGGGGCCGCCAGCAACAAGCCGACCGGCAACATAAACGCGGCAAGGAATGCAAGACGCATGGTCGTTCCTCCAAACCGGAAAGGGAATCAGGCCAGCTTAGCGAGAAAGTCCGTGGCCAAATCCGCCACCTTCGCCGTCCATTCCACAGACGAAAAATTATGGTTCGCGCCGGGAATCTCGACGATTTCATGGGGAAGCCTGTGTTCCCTAGCGTAGTCGCCGAAGTAGACTTTGGCGGCCGGCGCGTCCGGATCGGCGGTGCCGTACACCATCCGCACGGGTAGCTCGGGCTTGAGCTTGGCCAGATGGGTTTTGGGCGCTTCGGCCCCCTGGGAACGGCTCTCGACGGCGGCGGCCTTGGCCGTCTTGCCCAAGGCCCGCTTGGGCTTATCGTCCGCAGATTCGGGCTGGGGCGTGCCCTCCTCCTTGCGGCGGTTCCGGCCCCGGTTCAGGAAATGCCCGAAGAGGACGTTGCAGACGCCCTTGATGCTGACATCGCCCCGAAACAGCCGCCGCCAGGTGCTGCCCTGGGTGGCTTTCCGCCAGTACACGCCGAGGTAGTGGAAGGTGCGATGCACGTCCCGCCCGAAGTTGTCCCCGTCCGAAAACGGATAGACCGACAGCAGGATCAACCCAGCGGCGGAGAGTTTCGGCAAGGTGCCAATCGTCACGTTGCCGCCGGAACAAAGCCCGAAAAAGACCACCTTCCGAACCCCGGTGCGTTCCCGGAACATACGGGCCGCCTCCGCCAAATCCTCCGCCATGCTCGGCAGGCTGGCTTCGAGACCCTCGCCGCCGCTTTCCCCGCGCCCGCGAAAATCGAAACGCAAGGAGGGATAGCCCGCGGCCGCGAACTGCCTGGCCAGATGGGTGAGCAAGCCCTGCGGGCCGGAGCGGTTGCCGCTCCAGCCGTGGGAAAACACCACCCCCACCGGCTTGGCTTCGCCCTCGGGCCGGGCAAGTATCCCGCGCAGCGAAGCCCCGTCCACCGCAAAGCCGACGGCTTCCTCCCGGCCTATGCCGGGGATGGCGATTTCCTGTTTCAAGACGGCGCTCATCGGGCGGTTATTCCTGTGTCGGCGCGGGTTTGGCGGCGGGGCCGGGCTTCACCGGCGGCAGATGCTCCGCCAGAAACTCCATGTGCTTCGCGTAGGCGTAGAGGGCGGGCTTGTCCTCGTAGTAGAGCACGAAATTGTGCCCGCCACCCGGCACCACATCGTAGATGTAGGGCTTATCGTACTTCTTGAGCTGGGCGATCAAATCCTCGTGGCTCTGGTGGAACACGCTGCCCTCGTAGGCCCCGCCGATAAACAGCAGCAGCGGACAATGCAGTTTCTCGGCGTTGTGGACGATGCTGCGGGTCATCAGGCCGGACAACTGGTCCGCCACCGGCTGGTTGCAGAAGTCGGCCCAGCTCAGCCAGTTGTTCGCCCCGCGCCGCATCCGGTCCCAATAATAGCGGAAGGGATTCACCAGCCAGGCGTCGTAGCTGACCACGCAGGCGGTGTCGGGGTGGCGCGCCGCCGCCAAGAGCCCCGCCCCGGCTCCGAAACTGTGGCCGATGACCCCGAACTTGCCCGGCGCGACGTAGGGCAGCTTCTTCGCCGCCGAGACGGCGGCCAGGGCGTCGTCCACTTCACCGTCGAGATTCTCGATCTCGCCGTCGCATTTGAAGGCCAGCTCGCGGGGAATCCCGTAGCCGGCGAACAGGTCCTCCCCGCGCAGGGCGGGGCCGATGATGACATAGCCCTCGCCCGCAATGTCCGCCAGCCAGGGCAAGGCGTGGACGGGAACCCCGAAGGCCGCCCCGTGCATGTAGAGCAGCAGGGGGAACTTCTGTTCCGGACTGCGGTTTTTGGGTATCAGCAGCACACCGTACTGCTTCAAGTCGTCCACCATCCAGCGGACAATCCACAATTCGGCCTTGGTCATACCCTGCATGCGGACCTGGGTGACCATTTCGAAGGTGGCGTCCGGCAACTTGCGCCAGTCGGCCCTGGGCAGAGGCTTGAGATCGTCCAGCTTGGTCAGGCCATCCCGCCAATGCTTGGCGGCGGCCTCCATGTCCTTCTGGCTGGCCGCCAGACGACCGTCGAACCAGGCCTGGAGAGCCGCCTCGCAGTTCAGCCCCTCGATCAGCGGCTGGCCAAGGGCCTTGACCAGCGCCCCCTCCTCCGGCGTGAACTCATCCGCCCCGGCCCAGTCCAGCCCCTCCAAACCCGGACGGACCGAATCGCCGGCAGACAACACCAGGGACAGCGACAACGCCATCAGAAAAGACAACGAACGTAGTGCAGGATGGTTCAAATCTCGATTCTCCGGCCTAGGGGGTGGTCACTTGCAGCGCTTCCCGCAGAAAGGGCAGCACCGCCTCGATCACGGCATCCGACTCGTAATATTCCAATTGGCCCCAGAAGGGCTTGTCCGCCACCACCTTGACTTCGCCCGGCTGCCGTCCGGCGGCGGCAGCCGTCAAGGGTTGCCAGGCGGGCGGCAACTTCGCGGACCCCGACACCCGGATCACCTGCAGGGCGCAGGCGGTGGCCAAACGCGGCAGCAAACCATTCGCCTCGACCCCGGCCATCTGCTCCGCCAACCGCGCGGACACCGCGAAACCGCCGAAATCGACGGCCTCGCCCGCCTGCCAGCGGCTGGCGGCATCCTGCCCGGTTTCGTCGCGTTGGCCTGACATCATGTCCTTTATCTTCTGCCGACGTTCGAGGTCGCGCAAACATTCATTCCCGCTCAGCACCGGCTCGATCAGGACGACGGCGCGGGGCGGGGAATCCACGGCCGCCTGTAGGGCTGGCAACGCACCGAAACGCACGCCGATTGGGCACCAGCCCGCGATTCCCGGCATCTCCCGCACAACATCCGCCGCCGCCCGCACGTCCGCGCACCAGCCGAGGAAATCCGCCGCGCCGTGCTCGCCGGAACTGTCGCCCGTCCCCCCCAGGTCGAACCGCAGCACCGGAACGCCGGCTCCCGCCAGTGCCCGCGCCAGCCGGACCAGCAGCCGGTAGGCGCATTTCTTCTCCTCGCCGAAAGGCTCGACCACCACGACCGCTGTATCCGTCGCCAAGCGTTCGGGCATATACAGCGTGCCGTACAAGTCGCCGCCGGGAGAGGGCAGGTATCCGGAGGTTTCGCGGAACGGGAGACTCATGCAGGACCTCGGCGGTTGAATAGGCGAATTCGGAAAAGTCCCCACCATATGCCGCCGCCCGGCGGTTGCCAGCGCCCGCCGGGCTTTTCCAGGCCACTGATGACCATTTCGTCTACTCGACGGGGAGCGGTGCAGTTTCGCGGCTGTAGACCCGCACCCAGTCAATTTCCATGCCTGCCGGGTAGTGCTCGGGATTGGTCGGCCCGGTGCCATTCACCCATTCGCCGCCGATCTGCATGGAGAGAATGAAGTAGAAAAGCTGATTGAAGGGCCATTGCTCCTCGCCCTTCTCCGGCACCCGGGGATAGGTGTGGGTGGGCTGGCCATTCACCGTGAAGACCACCTTCTCCGCATCCCATTCGCAGCCGTAGGTGTTCCAGCCGTCACGATCGATCCGGGCCGTGCTCCCCTTCTTCGGCGTGTTGGTCTTGTCGATTTTGACGGTGTAGACCGAATGAACGGTCTGGTAGACGATGTCGTCGAAGTTGAGGTGCTCCATCAGATCGATTTCCCCGTTGGCGGGCCAGCCTTTCTGCTCGCCCATCATCCACAGGGCGGGCCATGCCCCCTGGGCGCTCTTGAACCGCGCCCGGATCACCACCTTGCCGTACAGAAAGGCGAACTTCCCCTTGCTGGTCAACCCCGCCGTCAGATAGGGAACCGGGTCCAGGTCCTGGCGTTCGTTGGCGACCCCGCGCAGATGCAGGATGCCGTCGGCGACCTCGACCAGGGCCGGATCGTCCGACATGGTATTCATCCAGTCCGCCTTCCCGCGCTGGCAGCGGGACCATTTGGTGTCGTCCACCGCCGTTCCCGCGAACTCGTCCTGCCAGACCAGTTTCCAGCCGGGAATGCGGGAATCGCTGTCCCCCTCCCCGGCCTCCGGAGCGCTCCAGGCACTTGCCGCCGCCAACAGACTGAGCGATAGGCGCATGAGATGGTTCATCCTCGTTCCTGTAGGTTGATGGAAATTCCGCCGGGGGATGGGTTGCTACCATACACAATCTCCCCGGAAGGGCTAGGGTATGGGTCGATTTCCCCACCCACCCCCGAGGATTGGAACATGTCGCCCAAACGAGTTTGGTTCGCCATCTGCACCCATCCCAACATGAACTACGACCGCTCCGTCCGGTCGGTCATCTGGGAGAAGTTCCCCCTGTTCTACCGGCTCTACCTGAACTATCTGCGCGACCATCCCGGCCTCAAGTCCCACATGCAACTGCCCACGCAGACCCTGCTCTCGCTCAAGCAGTGCGCGCCGGACGTGCTCGATCTGGCCCGCCGCCTGCGCGACCGGGGCCAGGTGCGGTTCATGGGCACCTTCTTCAGCGAGCCTCTGGTCCAGTGCCTGGACGAGATGAGCATGCTCGATGCCGCCGAGTTGGGCTGCGCCTATGCCCGGCAGGAACTGGGCGGCGAACTCGAGGGCTTCTTCCTCCAGGAAATCGCCTACGCCCCCAACATCCCCTACCTGATCAACCGGGTCGGGGTCGGCTGGACCATCTTCCACGACTGGGAATTCGGCAACGATCTTCATCCCTGCCAGTTGGTGGGACTCGACGGCAGCCGCTGCGTGGGGGTTCCCATGATCGAGCACGCCCGCCGCCAGCACCTGCGCGAGCACCCGGAAGACGTGCCCCAGGACGCGCTCTTCACCATTCACTGCGACATGGAGTTTCCCAACGCCATCCACGGACTCCACCAGCTCGAACAGCATTTCCGCACAACCTGCGGCTACGACACCCGCTGGTGCTTCATCAGCGAGTATCTCGAAACCGTCGGCACCACCACGGAAAAGGCCGTTTCCCCCTGCACCAACAAAAAGGAGGACCCAACCGAGTCCCCCAGCCTCAGCCGCTGGTGCAGCGACCATCTCAGCATGGCCCTCCACGAACGCACCCTCGCCGCCATGGAAGCCCGTCGCGCGGCCGGGATTCTCGATCCCGCCGGGACCGCCACCATGCCCTATGCCGACCAAGCCCGCCCCTATTCCGCCTGGGATGTGGAATCCCCGTCCCTCTATCCCGAACTGGCCCCGGCCCTGGCGGCGACCGCCTCCCCCGCCGAACGCCTGCGCCACCTGCTCGCCTGGGGCACCAATTCCGACGCGCGCGGCTGGTTCCCCCTCCTCGAACGCCGCCATGAACGCACCGACACCTTCGCCGAGGCCGAATGGATCGCCAGCGAACAGATGCGTCATGTCCTGGCTGGTACGGAAACCCGCTCCGGCACCTATCTGGTCCACCCCGGCTCCGCTATGACCTGGCGCGAGGAAATCCTCGCCCCGGAACCCCTCGCCTTCCTGACCCCCGACGGCACCGACGCCGTCGAGCAGGTCCGCCGCCAGGGCGCGAACTGGGAACACCACCTGCGGCTCGACCTGCCCCGCTACTCGATGCTCTCCCTCGAAAAACGCCGCCAGCCCCGGCCCCCGGCCCAGTTC
>LVAZ01000553.1 GCA_001603055.1 Victivallales bacterium Lenti_02 | reverse complement strand
GTGCGGCTCTACTACGCCGACTGGGGCTACGGCCTCCCCCCCGAACGCGCCGCCGCCCAAGCCAGCCCCCGCATCCACCTCTGGACCCTGGAGCAATTCCTGCGAGTGTGAGCCGGGGTCAGATCAAGATCCGTTCCCGCCTGTAGAAGAGAGGATGACATGCTCGGATTCTTCAACGTCTTCTTCATGGCGTGCCTGATTGGCCCGTTGTTCTTCTTTGGCGAGATGGCGCGCTGGCAGCAGGCCGGCTATATCGCCGGCTCAGCCCTATGGATTCTCAACGCATTCGTCGTCGGGAGTGGCATCCTGGGTTTGATTGCGTTTGTCGTGCTTGCCGTATCATGCATCCAGGTGGTCGTGGAACACTTCCCGTTCCGGGCTGGGTGAAGAGGAGCCCAAGAGTTTGGCAGAAATCCGCCGCCTTCTTTGTGCCGAAGGCACAGGATAGCCATAGCCTGGCACGCAACCCACAGGTAGGGAATTGGATAGGATATTCCGCTCTGAAGGGGCGGGACCATTCGGTCGCCGGACCCCGTTCCCCTGTCTCGCCCCCTACAGGGCGAAAAACGGGTAACCGTGCCAGTCCTGGGGCGATTGCCCCAGGCTATGATTATCCTGTGCCTCCGGCACAAAATCCCGGTGCATCCCCTGATTCCCGCCAAACTCCAGAGCCCACCCCCGGTGGACGGCATCGTGTAGCCCGTAGGGGCGAGGCTTGCCCTCGCCCGGCCTCCCGGCCAACCGAAACGGGTCGCAACCTTTGCCGTTTCCCCCTCGGTCATAGCCGCCAAAGGGCAGATATCCCGCCTGATTGGTTGAAGGGACGGGCGAGGGCAAGCCTCGCCCCTACGTTCCGTGGACGGTGCCGAAAATCCAGCCGCCAAACATTGGGGCTACGAATGGGCGCGGGGGGCGAAGGGGACTTTGCCTAGGGTCTGTTCGAGGCGGGCGGTCACGCTCTGGCCGAAGTCGGAAACGATGCCTCGGGCCAGGTAGTGGTAGGCGATGCCGCCGACCATGGCGGCGTTGTCGGTGCAGTATTTGGGGGGGGCGAGGACGAAGCGGCGGCCGGCGCGTTCGGCCGCCTCGCCCATGGCGGCGCGGAGCTGGCTGTTGCAGGCGACGCCGCCGCATATGCAGATGGTGGGGGTGTCGAATTCCGCCGCCGCCCGGATGGTCTTGCCGACCAGCACATCGATGATGGCCTGCTGGTAGCTGGCCACCAGATCGGCCAGGGCCGCGTCGTCGAGAGTCCGGCCCTTGCTGGCGTAGAGCAACGCGGTTTTGACGCCGCTGAAGCTGAACTGGTAGCGCTGGGCGGGATCGAGGGGCTTGCCCGCGCCGCCGGTGAGTCCGCGCGGGAAATCGTAGGCTTTGGGATTGCCGGTTTTGGCGATGCGGTCGAGGATGGGGCCGCCGGGATAGCCCAGACCGAGGATTTTCGCGGCCTTGTCGTAGGCTTCGCCCGCCGCGTCGTCCAGGGTGCTGCCGACGATGTGGGCGCGGCCGTCCGGATCGATCAGGACCAGAGCGGTGTGGCCGCCCGAGACCACCAGGGCCAGGAGGGGAAAGGCTTCCGGGTCGGCGAGGATTTCGGGCTTGCCGATGAAGGCGCCGTAGATATGGGCGAGGAAATGGTTCACCCCGAGGAAGGGGCAGCCCCGCGCCGCCGCCAGGCCCTTGGCATAGGAGGCGCCGACCAGCAGGGCGGGCACCAGGCCGGGGCCGCAAGTCACAGCCACCGCGTCGATGGCACCAATGGCCAGACCGGCCCCGGTGAGGGCCTCGTCCACCACAATGTCCATGGCCCGCAGATGCTCGCGGGCGGCGAGTTCGGGGACCACGCCGCCGTAGCCCGCGTGGAGCTTGATCTGGGAGGCGACGGCGTTGCCGAGCACCTCGTGCCCGTCCCGCACCACGGCGGCGGCGGTTTCGTCGCAACTGGTTTCGATGGCGAGAACGTTCATGGACCCATCCGGTGCTGTGCCGACTGGCCCGTACTGTATCCCCGATTCGCGCCGTTGTCGCGGCGGGACGCTCGGGAACTACAGCAGATGGGGGCGGACGACCTCGGCCATGCGGCGGTAGGCGGCGAAGGTGACATGGGTGCCATCGGGACGGGTGAAATCGGCGGCGAGCTGGCCGGTTTCGTCGCGGACGGCGGCGTGGTAGTCCAGGAAGGGATGGCCGTGGGCGGCGGCGTAGGCGGCGAGTTCGGCGTTGATGGCGACAATCTTGTCCTGGTACTGGAAGCGGTTCCAGTTGTCGGGCTCGCGCAGGGGAAGAATGCTCGACAGGGCGACGGTGGTGCCGCTGGCGACCAACCGTTCGGCCAGGGCCTGGATATGGGCCAGGATGCGCTCGGCGGGTTCCTGGATGCCGTTGATGCCGACCAGCATGAAGACCCGTTGGGGCCGGTAGGGGAAGACATCGTCGGCCATGCGGTCGTGGAGTCCGTAGACGCTGTCGCCGCCGATGCCCCGATTGAGCAGCGAGTGGTTGGGGAAGAACTCGTGCAGGGGCCAGGCCGAGGTGATCGAGTCGCCGTAGAAGAGATTGGTGACCTGCCCCACCGAGGGTTGCAGCTCGCGGTAGGAGACAATCTCGGCGTAGCGCGGATAGGTCGCGAAAAAGGCGCGGATGCGGTCGATATGCTCTTGCTCGAACATGGGGAGGAATTCCTTGTGAAACTCAGGGAGCCAGGAGGTCGGCGATGGCCTGCTGTTCCTCGGCCAGGGCCTTC
>LVAZ01000552.1 GCA_001603055.1 Victivallales bacterium Lenti_02 | reverse complement strand
TTGAAGGCGCTGAACGAGCGCACGGTCTGGCGGCGGCGCTGGCAGACCGGGGTGGCGGGCATCACCTACGGCACCCACAGCCTGGGGCCGCTGCTCCAATGGGTGCCCGGCGACCGCGTGGTCCGGGTCTGCGGCGCGGGCGGGGGGCACCATTTCCGCGACCCCCGGGGAAACCATTACGAGAACGACGAATCCACCGTCATGCTCTGCCAGCTCCGTTCCGGCGGCCTGTTCAAAATCCGGGTGGACATGCTGTCCGACCGGCCCCATGCCATGACCAACTACCAATTGCAGGGGACCGACGGCTGCTACGAGTCGGCGCGCGCCCCCGGCGAGAAGAACCGCATCTGGCTGCGCGCGCGGGCCAAGGACGCCCATGTCTGGATGGACCTCGACGAACTGGCCGAGGAGTTCACCCCCGCCGCCTGGAAGGAGCACGAGGCCGTGGCCAAAACCACTGGCCACGGGGGCGGCGACTATTTCGAGGTGCTCGATTTCATCGCCGCCTGCCGGGGCGAGCGCCCGGCCCCCGTCGGCATCCACGAGGCGATGGACATGACTCTGCCGGGACTGGTCAGCCAGCAGTCCATCCTTCGGGACGGGGCCTGGCTCGACGTGCCCGACTCGCGCGAATGGTGAGGACGGCCAAGGAGATATGCCATGAGTGACCTGCCAACCCCCGACGAGCTGGGCGAAATGCTCAAGGCCGGCCAAATCACCAAGGAGCAGGCCGTCGAAATCATGAGCGAACGCGCCCGCCGCGAGGCGCTGGGCGGACTCTACGGCCCCCCGCCCGATGCGAAGCGGAACGACCCCCGCGCCGAGGAGAAGGCCCGGTTGCTCATGCGCGGCATCGGCGTCACGATGGGCGTTCTCGCCCTGATTCTCGCTGGTTTGCTCATTTGGATCGCATTGCGCAACTGATTCGTTTTATAGCGTGGCCCCGGTAAGCGAAAGGCAGATGGATGGCTAGCATGATCGGTGGAATCCTGGTTTTCATCGGCTCGTATACCACGGACGGGAGCAAGGGAATCTATGTGTACCGCTTCCAGCCGACGACCGGGGAGCTGGTGTTCACGGGGGAGACGGCGGCGGAGACGAACCCTTCGTTCGTGGTGGTCAGTCCGGACAAACGGACGCTGTACTCGGTGAGCGAGACGGGCAAGTACGAGGGCAAGCCGAGCGGGGCGGTTTCCGCCTGGCGGCTCGATGCGGCCAGCGGGGCGCTGACTCTGCTGAACCGGCAGGCCACGGGCGGCACGTCCCCCTGTCATCTGAGCGTGACGGCGGACGGGCGTTTCGCGGCGGCGGCCAACTATGGCTCGGGAACGGTCTGCCTGCTGCCGCTGGCGGCGGACGGGAGTCTGTTGCCGGGGCAGAGCGTGCAGCACGAGGGCAGCGGTCCCCATCCCCGCCAGAAAGGCCCCCACGCCCATTCCATCACGCCCGATCCGCGCACGGGACGGCTGTACGCCGCCGATCTGGGCATCGACCAGATTCGTCTCTACGACATCGTCGACGGCGCCCTGCGCGCCGCCGCGCCTCCCGCCCTCGAAGTCGCGCCGGGCGCGGGGCCGCGGCATCTGGATTTCCATGCCAACGGCCGTTGGCTCTACGTCATCAACGAGCTGGACAACACCATTACCCACTTCTCCCGCGCCGACGCGGCAAGCCCGTTCAAGCAGGTGGGGGCGGTGCCCACGCTCCCGGCTGGCTGGGTGGGGGAATCCACCTGCGCCGACATCCACATCCATCCCAACGGGAAGCTGCTCTTCGGCTCGAACCGGGGACACGACAGCATCGTGGCCTACCGGATCGATCCCGCGACCGGCGCTCTCTCCCTGATCGGGCACACCCCGTCCGGGGGCCAGCAGCCGCGCAATTTCGCCATCGATCCCAGCGGGCGATTCCTCTACGCCGCCCATCAGCGCACCGGCAACGTGGTCGGCTTCCGGCTCGATCCCGAATCCGGCGCCCTCGCCCCCCTCGGCGTCGAGCTGAAGATTCCCAGCGTGGTGTGCGTGCGTTTTCTGTCCCTGGACTAACCCCTCCCTTTTCTCTACGAGGCACCATGAAACGAATTGCAGGTCTGGCCATGACTGTTTGTCTGTTCGCCCATGCCCAGGATCGCCCGCTGCCCGCCCATGAATCGATGCTGGCGGAGGATTTTGTGGCGAGCCTGTCGCCCCGGGAGACGGAGAAGGCGAAGATCGAGCGGGTGGCGGTGGCGGGCCAGCCTTTCGCGCAGGCGGTGCGGGTGACGAACCGGGAGCCCATGCAGCAGTTCTACCAGCTCCAGTTGAGCATGGTCTGCCCGCAGCCGGTGAAGAAGAAGGACGTGCTTTTCGTGCGCTTCCATGCGCGGGGGAACGCGCCCGGCGACGAGACGGGCGAGGCGCGAGGGCATGCCTATTTCCAGAAAAACTCCCCGCCGGATTGGAACAAGCTGCTGAGTAGCGAGTTCCGGGCCTCCGCCGAATGGCGGCGCTACGACTATCCCTTTGTGGCCGACCGGGATTTCGCGGCGGGGGAGACGGCGCTCTGTTTCGGCCTGGGCTACGGCAGGCAGGTGATGGAGATCGGCGGGGTCGAGTTCCTGCGCATGGCACCGGGGACGGAACTCAAGGATTTGCCCCGAACCCCGATCACCTATCCCGGTTCGGCGCCGGACGCCCCCTGGCGGGCGGCGGCCGCCGCCCGCATCGAAGAGCATCGGAAAGGGGATTTGCGGGTGCGGGTGGTCGATGCCCAGGGCCAGCCGGTGCCGGGGGCCAAGGTCGAGGTGGCGATGAAGCGGCACGCCTTCCATTTCTCCTCGGTTATCAACATCCCCCGCTTTCGCTCCGAAGGGCCGGAATACGACATGTACCGGGCGAAGGTGCGGGAGCTGTTCAATGCCACGGGCAACGAGAACGCGCTGAAGTGGCCGGCCTGGACCAGCGTGGCCGGGCACTACAACAAAGAGACAACCGTGGCCGTGCTGCGGGAGTTCCACGAGGCGGGCTACTTCGTGCGCGGCCATGTGATGGTCTGGCCGAGCTGGCGCAACCTGCCCGGCGGGATTCAGAAGCTGAAGGACACGCCCGAGCAGGACCGCATTCCCCAGTTGGTGCTCGACCATATCCGCGAGGTCGGCACGGCCACGCGGGACGTGGTGGACGAGTGGGACGTGATCAACGAAACCCGGGTCAACCACGATCTGATGGACCTCTTCGGCCGCGAGATCATGATCGACTGGTTCAAGGCGGCGCGCGAGGTCCTGCCCACCCAGGACCTCTTCATCAACGACTATTCCATTCTGAACACCCCGCCCGGTTCGGCGAATCACCAAACCTATCTGGAAACCATCCGCTTCCTCCAGGCGGGCGGCGCTCCCATCACGGGCGTTGGCTTCCAGGGGCATCTGGGCACGAATCTGCCCGATCCCGCCATGGTTTACCGGACCCTCGAGGAGTTCGCGCCGCTGGGCCTCAAGATGCGGGTGACCGAGTTCGACATCGACATTCTCGACGAGGAAGCCCAGGCCCGCTACACGCGGGATTTCATGACCGTCCTGTTCAGCCATCCCGGCGTGGTGGGATTCCAGATGTGGGGTTTCTGGGAAGGCGCGCACTGGAAGCCGAACGGGGCCATGTACCGCAAGAACTGGGAGCCCAAGCCCAATGCCGAAGCCTACCGCGATCTGGTCTTCCGGGAATGGTGGACCCGCGCGGAGGCGCAGGCCGGGGACGACGGTTCCTGCTCCGTGCGCGGATTCCTCGGGGACTACGAGGTGACGGTCGAGGCCGGCGGCAAACGGGAAACCGTTCCCGCCAAGCTGGTCAAGGACGGCACGGTAGTCACCGTGCGGATTCCCTAGCCGTTGCGGGAGAGGAGCGGGATCATGTCGCAACTACCCGATGTCCCGACCATTCGGGTCGAGTTTGGCAACGAGCGGGTGCCGACCGGCAAGGCCGGCATCGGTGGCTGCGTCGATGTGACCCGCGCGGGCGCTTACCTCTACGCGCTCCAGGGGCGGAGCCTGAAGATTCTCAGTCTGGCGCAGCCCGCCGAGCCGAGGCTGGTCGGCACCCTGGCGGACCTGGGGAACCTCCGGCAGATCGCCGTGCGGGGGACGACGGCGTTCATCACGGCGCGGGAGGACGGGCTGTTCGTCGTCGATGTCTCCGCCCCGGCGTCGCCCCGGCTGGTCGCCCGCTACGACACGGTCGAGTTCGCGACCGGGATCGAGGTCCGGGACGGGTTCGCGTTCATCGCCTGCCGCTGGTTCGGCGTGGAAATCGTCGATGTGTCCGATCCGGCGCAGCCGCGCCATGTGGCGAACGTGCGGGTGGGTGAGGCCCAGTCCTGCGAGGTCGCCGACGGCTTTCTGTATGCCGGGGCATGGGAGGAGCGGCGGGTGGCCATCTGCGACGTGCGCAATCCGGCGTCTCCCCGGCAGGTGGCGACGGTACGGCTGGGCGGACGGGGCGACGGGGTCTGCGTCCGCGCCGGGATTCTCTACGCCGCGACGGGGCACCATCAGCCGGGGGCCACCCTGTCTGCCGAGGACCCCCGCTACGGCGCGGGCAATGGCATGGACATCTGCGACGTTTCCGACCCCGCCAACCCCCGGCAGCTTTCCCGCATCGACTTCGGCTGGCGGTTCTACTACGGCTGGCCGGACACCTGGCGGGTGAAGGTTTCCTACCCGTATGCCTATCTGAGCCACACCTACCACGGCGTGCTGGTGTTCGACGTCTCCGAT
>LVAZ01000551.1 GCA_001603055.1 Victivallales bacterium Lenti_02 | reverse complement strand
GGGTCCTCCGGCGGGGAGGGGAGCGGCTCGGGGGGCGAGGGTTGCTCGCCGGGAGGGGCGAAGACCAGCGACACGTCGATGCCGGGGGGCAGCGTGGGCGGTTCCATTTTCATGAACCGACCCCAGAGCAGCACCCACAGCAGCACCGCGTGCAGGCAGACCACCAGAAACGGAATGCTCAGGCGGACGGCGGGGTGCTGGGAATTGGACCGGGCGTAGCTCATGGTTCCGGTTGAGTAACGAGGGAGATGCTGGTGATGTTGGCTTTCTTCACCGCCTTCATGATGTCGATCACCTCCCCGTACTGACATTCCTCGTCGCCCCGGATCAGCACCTTCACATCGGGCCGCAGTTGCTGTTCGAGCCGCAGCCGGGCGATCAGGTCCGCCAGCAGGATTGGCTCCTTGTGGAACCAGATGGTGCCGTCCTTGGCGAGGTTGACCATGAGCGGCTCGACCTCCTCCGGGATGGGCTGGGGGGTGGACATGCTGGGGGGGGAGACGTTGGTGATGTACTCGAGGGTGGGGGCGGTGATCATGAACACGATCAAGAGCAGAAAGGTCAAG
Source organism: Victivallales bacterium Lenti_02 (assembly GCA_001603055.1). Classification (GTDB taxonomy): domain Bacteria; phylum Verrucomicrobiota; class Lentisphaeria; order Oligosphaerales; family Lenti-02; genus Lenti-02. Next base: position 3,215 of record LVAZ01000551.1, on the reverse strand, counting down.
TCCATCAACGGGGTGACGTTGATGTCGTTGACCGTGCGGAGACCGGTTCTGCGGCTGCGGGAGCGGGGCATGTTCTACTCGTCGCGATAGGTGGGCGTTTCATCCATGCGGAGGAGGGCGATGAAGGCGTCGACGAAATTCTCCATCTCGGAGCAGTTCTTGACGACGGAGTTGGTGATGGTGTTGTTGCCGACCAGGGAGGGGATGGCGACGAAGAGGCCGACGACGGTGGTGAGGAGGGCGCCGCTGACGCCGGGGGCGAGGGCGGAGATGTCGGGCCGGCCGGCGCGGGCCATGCCGATGAAGGCGAGCATGACGCCCCAGACGGTGCCGAGCAGCCCGAGGAAGGGGCTGATGCTGACGATGGTTCCCAGGAGCCCGAGCCGTTCCTCGAGTTCCGTGCTCTTGATGTCCACCAGCCGGTTCATGGTGCTGCGCACCTTGTCGATCTCGCCGGCGGTGAGGGGCCGGGGCAGACGGCGGGCGCGGTAGATGGACTCGGCCTCGTACTCGGACATGCCGAGCACGGCGACCACCTCGCGGACGCCCTCGCGGTAGATGTCGGCGAGCGGGCCCCGGTAATCGTCCACCTGGAGCGCCATGCCGAGGGCGGAGCGCTCGCGGTTGAACTGGCGCATGAAGCGTTTGAAGTGGCGACGCACCCCCATCAGGGACACGCCCTTCTCGCACATGATGGTCCAGGCGTAGACCGAGAGCACCAGCAGCAGGACGACGATGAACTTGGAAAAGCCATCGCTTTGCTCGAAGGCGTAACTGATTGGGCTGAAAACTTCGGCGGGTGCCACCGTCATGGCGATGTCTCCTGCGTCCGCAAGGCAAGGTTTGCTGTCAATATGCTGGCGGAGCCGCTGGCAGGCAAGCGGCCAGCCGGGCGAAAATGGCGGGGGAAATGCGTTCGGCGCGAATATCCTCGGCCAAGCCCAGCCCGGCGAAGGCGGCGCGCACCGGTTCCTCCCCGTGGACGGCGGCCAGCAGCCGGATGGCCTTTTTGCGCCGTTGGGCGAAGGCGACGCCGGCCAGGTCCGCCGCCCGTTTCTGAAGGTCGAGCGGCGGAGCTTCGGGCAGGGCCGCCAGACGGACGAAGGCCGAGCCCACTTCGGGGGGGGGGAAGAAGACGTTGGGCGGCACCAGGCGCAGCAGGGTGACGGCGTAGCGCAACTGGATGCGCACGCTGAGCGCGCCGTAGGCCTTGCTGCCGGGGGGGGCCGCCAGCCGTTCGGCCATCTCGCGCTGCAGGAGCACGAAACAGGCGCTCGCGCGGGGCGCGGTCTCGATCAGCCGGGCGAGAAACACCGAACTGCACGCATAGGGCAGGTTGGCGATGCAGCGGAAGGGGGCGTCGCCCATCAGTTCCCGGTAGTCGAACTCGCAGGCGTCGCCCTGGACCAGCCGGAAATCCGCCTGCCCGCCCAGGCTGTCCTGAAGATAGGCCGCCAGGCGGTGGTCCAGCTCGACGGCGGTGACCCGGCAGCCCGCCTCGAGCAGTTTGCGGGTGAGCACGCCGGTGCCGGGCCCCACCTCGAGCACCGGCTCGCCGGGCTGCNNAGGAAATTCTGGCCGAGACGACGGCTGGGACGGACTCCCAGGGATTCGAGCAGGGCGAGTATCTGGGTCTTGGTCATGGGGTTTTCGGGGTCCGGTACAGGCGGGCGAGCACGTTGGCGCGATGATCCAGGATGCGCGATTGGGTCCAGGTGAGCGAGCGGTCGCGGTAGGGCACCCCCGCCAGAGTGGCCGTGCAGGTGTGGAGCTGGTCCGCCGAGAGGGGATGGAGCACCGCCTCGGGCTGCCAGGAGGCGACGGTGCCGCCGTCCGGCAGCAAGTTCGTCTCGGCTCTGCCCACCGTCAAGCCGAGCCGGCACAGGGCGCCGCGCAGGGCGGGGTGGTGCGAGGTGGCGAGCAGGATTCCGCCCGGAACCAGCAGGCGCACGACCCGGCACAGGAAATCCTGGGTGAAAAGGGTCACGTTCGGCTCGATCAGGCGCGGCTCGATGACCACCAGCTCGGCCCGCCCGCGCAGGCGGAAGAGATTGCGCCGGGGGTCGCCCCATTGGACCACGGCGGCGCCGTGGCCGTCGTGCAGCGCGCAGCCGGCACCCAGAATCGCCAACTGGCGGTCGTATTCGGGATTGCGGCGGCGCAGGGCATCGACCAGAGAGCGGTCCCAGCCAAGCCCCACCACCCGCAGCGGGTTCTCCGTCACCCGCTCCAGCAGAATCGGCAGCAGATCGAGCAGCAGGTTGCCCATGCCGAAGCCGAGATCGAGCACGGCGAAGGAGCGGCCGGGCGCGGGCCGGGGCAGGCGCACGGCGTTGGCGAAGGGGCGGCCCAGATCGATTTTCGGCTCGGGGGCCGGCGCGGCCTCCGGCTGGCGGATCGGCTGGGTCTTGCCGGCGGGCACCTTGGCGGGGGTCTGCGGCTTGGGGGTGAGCAGGTCGCCCTGCCGCCAGCCCTGCTCGCGCATCCGGCGCTCGATGTACTGCCGGAACTGGGCCTTGCCGAACCACCAGCGCGGGGCCAGGAGCTGGTCCCGGGGGGTGTCGCTCGAAAGGCGCAGAATGGGCCAGGCGGGCGGCAGACGGCGCAGCACCTCGATCAGGGCGGCGGCATATTCGTGCTCGTCGAGCAGGCGGACCAGGCCGGCCTTCCAGGCTTCGGCCAGCTCGCTGCCCGCCACGATGTGGAGATTGTGGATTTTGACCCCGGCGCAGGGCCAGCCCGCCAGCCGCCGGGCCGTATCCCGGTACTGCTCCATCTCCTCCCCGGGCAGGCCGAGGATGAGATGGGGCACCACCGGGATGCCGCGCGCGGCCAGCGCCCGGACGGCCCGTTCGGAACAGGCCGAATCGTGCCCCCGGCGGATGGCCGCCAGCGTCCGGTCGTGGAGGGTCTGCACACCCAGCTCCACCCAGAGGTCGTGGGTCGCCGCCAGCTCGGAGAGCAGGTCGAGCGTCGCCTCGGGCAGGCAGTCGGGCCGGGTGGCGACGGTCACCGCCCGGAACTGGCCCCCCGCCAGGGCCTCGGCGAATAGCGGGCGCAGTACGGCGGCGGGCGCGTGGGTCGAGGTGAAGGCCTGGAAATAGGCCATGAAGGCGGTGGCCCCGTAGCGCTCGCGCGCGCCGCGGATACCCCGCTCGATCTGCTCGGCGAGCGGCGGTGGCGAGGCGCAACGGCGGGGCGCGCAGTAGGTGCAG
>LVAZ01000550.1 GCA_001603055.1 Victivallales bacterium Lenti_02 | reverse complement strand
TCTCGCGCACCTACCTCGACTGGCTCACCGGCCTGCCCTGGAACGAGTTCTCGGTGGACCGGCTGGACGTGGCCCGCGCCCGCCGCATCCTCGACCGCGACCACTACGGGCTGGACGACGTGAAGAAGCGCATCCTCGAATTCGTCGGCGTCGCCAAGCTGAAGGGCTCGGTGGACGGCTCGATCCTCTGCCTGGTCGGCCCCCCCGGCGTGGGCAAGACCTCGCTCGGCAAGGGCGTGGCCGAGGCCCTCGGCCGCAAATTCTTCCGCTTCTCCCTCGGCGGCATGCGCGACGAGGCCGAGATCAAGGGCCACCGCCGCACCTACATCGGCGCCCTGCCCGGCAAGGTCATGCAGGCCATCAAGACCTGCGGCACCGCCAATCCGGTCATCATGCTCGACGAGATCGACAAGCTCGGTGCCTCCTACCAGGGCGACCCGTCCAGCGCCCTCCTCGAAGTCCTCGACCCCGAGCAGAACAACTCCTTCCGCGACCATTATCTCGATGTGCCCTTCGACCTCTCGAAGGTCCTCTTCATCGCCACCGCCAACGTCCCCGACACCATCCCGGCCCCCCTCTTCGACCGCATGGAAGTCATCAACCTCTCCGGCTACATCATGCAGGAAAAGATGATGATCGGGCGCCGTCACCTGGTGCCCAAGCTGCTGCCCCGGAACGGCCTGAGCAAGGACGACGTCACCTTCACCGACGCCGCCCTCCGCGCCCTCATCACCGGCTACGCCCGCGAGGCCGGGGTCCGCGCCTTCGAGAAGGCCATCGGCTCCTGCCTGCGCAAGATCGCCGCCGACCGGGCCGAGGGCATCCTGACCGAGGCGGTGGTGATCGACGCGGACAACGTGGAGACCTATCTCGGCAAGCCCCGCTTCACCGACGATCCGCTGATGAAGCGCGGCCAGTCCGGGGTGGTGATGGGCCTGGCCTGGACGTCCATGGGCGGCGCCACGCTCTACATCGAGGCCATCGCCGTGCCCGGCAAAGGCGCCCCCAAACTCACCGGCCAGCTCGGCGACGTGATGAAGGAATCGGTCCAGATCGCCTACAGCATGGTCTCCGCCCGCTGCCGCGAGTTCGGCATCGCCAAGGATTACTTCGACGAGCGGCAGATTCACGTCCATGTGCCCGCCGGGGCCACCCCCAAGGACGGCCCCTCGGCCGGCATCACCATGGCCACCGCCCTCATCTCCCTCGCCCGCGGCAAACGGCCCCCCGCCCATTGGGCCATGACCGGCGAGCTGACCCTCACCGGCCGGGTCCTCCCCATCGGCGGAGTCAAGGAGAAAATCATCGCCGCCAAGCGCTCGAAGGTCAAGAACGTCATCCTCCCCAAGGACAACGAGAAGGACTTCGCGGAAATCCCCGAGAAGGTCCGCAAGGGCATCGCCGCCCACTTCGTCGAGGACTACGCCGAGGTCTTCGCCCTCATGTTCAAGGACGGCGCGGAAGGCTGAGCGACCGCTCCCCCCGCCAGCCGGGACGACGGCGGACTACAACCGGGGCGGCTCGGCGGCAAGGCCCCGGGCCCACCCCGTCCGGCCCCTCGGGCGGTCGGCATATGCTTGCCGAACACCAAGGCAGGTAAGCTCCTGCCGACGGCGGCATGCCGGGCAGGAACGCCACATTCCGGGGTCGGAAAATTTCCCGTCTCCCCCTTGACGGGACATGATTTCATTCTATCTTTGTCAGCATCGCGAAAGGCTCTTCAACGATGTTGAACAAAGTCCAATCCGTCGAGCGGGCGTTTTCTCTTCTGGAACTGGTGGATGCCGCCGGTTCCGCCGGGATTGGCCTGTCCAGTCTGGCCGAGGCAAGCGGGCTGAAAACCCCGACCGCCCACAACCTGCTGAACACCCTGCTGGCCCTGGACTACGTGCGCCGGAACCCGCAGAGCAAGCACTACCAGCTCGGGCCGCGCGCCCTGGCCCTGGGCCGCGGACGCACCGCCCTCGACCGCCTGGCGAGCGCGGCGCGGGAACCGCTCCGCCGTCTGAGCGCGGCCCTGGACGAGACCATCATCCTCGCCGTCTACCACGGCGGCCAGCGCCACTCCATCCTCACCCTCGAAAGCCGACGCGACCTCCGGGTCGGGGCCAAAATGGGGGCCGACGACCATTTCTACGACACGGCCACGGGCCGCATGCTGCTGGCCCAGCTCGACGAGGACGAAATCGCGGCCCTGGCCGAACGGCTCGGCCCGCGCCCGCCCATCTGGCCCGAGGCCCGGAGCGAGGCCGGCTTCCGCGCCGTGCTCGCCCGCTTCGCCGCCCAGGAGCTGGCGGAACTGCACAAGGATCATACCGAGGCATTGGCAGTGCCTCTGCGGCTTTCGTCATCCGGCATGATCGCGGCGCTGGGCCTCCACTACCCCGCCGTCCGCGACAATCCGGAGCGTAGGAGAATGCTGGTCGAAGCCCTGCGACGGGCGGCCGGCGAAGTGCAGGCAGAGAACGAAAGGACACGGTCATGAATCAACTCACCCGGGAATTCCTCGCCTTCGCGCAGGAGAAACGCGCCGACCTCGTGGGCATCGCCCCCATCGCGCGGTTCGCCGACGTGGCGGCCAACCACCACCCCTGCTCGATCTTCCCCGAGACCAAGTCGGTCATCGTCATCGGCAAACGCATCACCCGCGGCACCCTGCGCGGCGTCGAGGAAGGCACCCAGTTCGACATCTACGGCCAGTACGGCCTCTCCTGGCTCAAGGACCGCATGCTCGCCATCACCACCATCGACCTCGCCACCTGGCTCGAGGACCGGCGCTGGGAATGCTCCCCCATCCAGGACCTCGACCCCGCCATCCCCCCCTCCGGCATCGCCGTCGCCGCCGGCAAGCCCGCCCCCAACGTCATGATCGACGTG
>LVAZ01000549.1 GCA_001603055.1 Victivallales bacterium Lenti_02 | reverse complement strand
CAGCCCCGACCCGTGGGCGGATTCGGCCCGGCCTACGCTGCCGCCGAACCCTATCCTGCCGAAATCGCCCGCCTTTCCCCGACCTACCACATCCGGCAGATCGAGGGCGCGGGCGTCATCGTCCACCCCGTCCGCTACCTCCCGGCGGCGGCCAGCCTCGAAGTGGTCCGCTCCATCCAGGTGCGCATCCAGCACGAACCCAAGACCCCAACCGCCACCCTCCGCTACCCCGCCCCCCCGGATTCCCGCGCCTTCCGCGCCCTCGCCGCCGCCCGTTTCGAGAATTACTCGGAAAGCATCGCCGGCGAGACCAACACCACCACCGTCCGGACCAATGGCAGCTTCACCGGCACGGACAAGCTGCTGGTCATCCTGCCCGACGCCTGGGACCTGGCCTTGTTCGACGAATTTCTGACCTGGAAGCGTCAGCGGGGCCTGGGCATCCTCACCGCCCGCTATCCGGCTGACACCGGCAGCGGCACCGCCGCCGTGGCCAACTTCATCCGGTCCGCCTATCTTGACGAGGACATTGCCTACGTCATCCTGCTCGGCGACGAAAACGCCATCCCCCACGGCACCGGCAGCCAGTCCAGCACCCCTTCGGACACCATCTACACCCTGGTGGCGGGCAACGACGACTACCACGATCTCTTGCTCTCCCGCGTCTCCGCCACCACCTCGGAAAAAGTCGCCACCATCCTCGCCAAATCCCTCGCCTACGAGAGAAACCCCAACACCGTCGCGGGCTGGCGCGAACACGTCGCCATGATCGCCTCGAACGAGGACGGCAGTCCCACCGGGAGCGTCTACCGGGGCAAGAAAGACTACGAGGTGATGGCAACCCTCCGGCAGCGGTTCCTCGACGACGACCGCTACGACCTAGTGGACCCCGTCTACCAGGGATTTGCCGAGGGCAGCACCGCCCAAATCACCGCTTCCTGGAATGCCGGGCGCAGCCTGTTCTACTATCTCGGGCATGGTTTGGTCGACAAGTGGAGCAGCGTCACCTTCACCAACACCGATGTCTTCGCCCTGAACAACAACACCGCCCTGCCCTTCGTGGTCAGCGGTGCCTGCCAGACCGGAGCCTTCCAGTCGAGCAGCGCCTGTCTCGCCGAAGCCATGCTCTGGGGGCGCCAGGCCGACGGGGCAGGCGGCGCCGTCGCCGTCATCGCCGCCACCAACAACATGGCCTGGGACCCGCCCATCGCCATGCTCGAAGCCTTCACCGGCTACTACCTGGGCGAAAGCAACTTCCCCGTCGGGCATCTGCAACCGACCGGCCAGCCCCTGCTCTGGGACGCCGGCGGCCTCTCCTTCGCCAGCATCCAGCGCGCCATGGACTACTGCGCCAGCGCCAGCACCGAGGGGACTAGCTCACTCAAGCTCCTCATGCAGCAAACCCACCTCTTCGGCGACGGCACCCTCGGCGTCCGCACCATCACCCCGCAAACCCTCGCCGTCACCCACGAAGACTTCGTCCATCCCCGCGACGGGCTGACCGTGACCGTGGCCACCGCCGGGGGAGGACCGCTGGCCAGCGCCACCGTCGTCCTCTCCGACGACAGCGGCAACCTGAGCGCGGCAATCACCGACGCCAACGGCCAGACCACCGTCTCTCCCGCTCCGTTCGTGCCCGGCACCCTCGTCACCCTCACCGTCTATGAACGGAACGCCATTCCCTACCAGCCGACGGAACGCCTGCCCGTCGGCGATTCCCTGGTCATCCTCGGCCCCGCCAACCTGTCGCTCGGCTTCACGGGCGAAGGCTACACGCGCACCTTCGCCGCCGCCCTCGGCGAGGAGCCCTACTCTTGGGCCCTGACCGAGAGCAATCTCCCGTCAACCATGACCTTCGCCGCCAACGGTTCCCTGACCGGCACCCCGACGGCAGCAGGCACCTACACCTTCACGGTCCAGGTCACCGACCATCCGGGCGGCACCGACGAACTCGCCTGCACCTGGACCGTCGCCCAGGCCGTCCAACTGGCGGACCAATCCCTTGCCGAGGCCACGGTCGGCACCGCCTACGCAGCCGACGTGGCCGCCACCGGCACGCAGACCCCGTTCACCTATACCGTGCTGGCCGGTTCGCCCCCGCCCGGACTCTCGTTCGCGGCGGACGGGAGCCTCGCGGGAACCCCGTCCCGGCAGGGCAACTACACCCTCACCATCCAGGCCACGGATACCGCCGGGCGCAGCGACCAGGGCCTAGTCACCATCGCCGTCCTCCCCGCCGAGGCGGTCTTCATCGAGACGACCTCCCTCGCCGACGCCACCATCGGCCTGCCCTACTCCGCCCAGCTCACGGCCTCCGGCGGCTCGGGCGGCGGCTATGGCTGGACAATCCTCGCCGGTTCCCTCCCCGACGGCCTCACCCTGAACTCCGCCGGCCTCATCTCCGGCACCGCCACCGCCAGCGGCACCGCCACCTTCACCGTCCAGGTCACCGACGACGCTGTTCCGCCCCGGACCGCCAGCCGGGAATTCTCGCTGGCTGTCGGCGCCCCCGTCGCCATCACCACCGCCAGCCTGCCCGACGGCGTGGTCAATATTGCCTACAACCGGCCAATCCAGGCAACCGGCAGCTATCCCCCCTTCACCTTTTCCGCCGTCGGCGGCGAGGAGTACGAACTGACCACCGCCGCCTCGACCTTCGCCGAAACCGGCGTCCTCCAGGCCGAATGGACCGGCGACGAAGTCCACCACACCCTCGATCTCGGCTTCGCCTTCCCCTACTTCGGCCAAACCTACACCACCTGCCGGGTTGGCGACAACGGCTACCTCGTCTTCGGCGACAGCACCCCGGTCGAAGGTATGTTCGGAGATTGCTGGAACGCCATCGCCTCCCGGCTCGACAGCTACCGCATGATCGCCCCCTTCTGGGTTGACCTCCTGATCGCGCCGGAACACCCCGACACCGGCATCTGGCTCGCCCGGGATAACAACCGCATCACCATCCGCTGGCGGGGCCGCGACTTCGACAGCCAGACCAAGGTGCTCAACTTCGCCGTCACCCTCCACGCCTCCGGCCAGATCGTCTTCCACTACGGAGCGCTCGACACCAGGAACCGCGTGGTCATCGGCCTCGGCGACGCCGGCGAACACCCTAGTGTCGCTGTCTTCTCCCAGTCGAAGAACGGAACCGCCGCCAACGCCTGGAGCGGAGCGGACGACCGCCGATTCTCGCCCGTGGGCTTCCTCCCTCCGGGTCTGTCCCTCGCCGCCAACGGCACCCTCGCGGGCACCCCGACCGCCGCCGGAGTCTTCACTTTCTCCGTGCTGGCGGCCGACAGCCGAGGCTTCACCGACCTGGCCAGCCTGACCGTCCAGATTCACCGCAACAATCTGCCCGACACCGACGGCGACGGCAATATCTCCAACGACGAAATCCTGGCCTACATCGAACGCTGGCACACGGGCGAAGTCACGGAAACGGACGTCGAGCAGGCCGTCGCCCTCTGGCAGCAGGGACCGCCCGCGAGCCGGACCCGCGCCCCCCTTGCCGCCCCACCGGAACGAACCCGGCTCATCGTGACCTTCGGCGACCGCGCCACCCTCGACCGGCTCATCGATCATGGACTCATCATCACTTCGGTACATGGCCCCGACGCCTGGATCGACGCCACCGCCGAGGAACGCGCCTGGATCGAAGGGCTCGGCCTGCCCTGCATCGAGGCCCCCCTCCCCGTTGACCGGGCCACCCCGACCACCTACGACGAACTGGTCACCCGCCTGAACACCCTCGCCGCCACCTACCCCGCCATCTGCCGACTCGAACAGATCGGCCTCTCCGTGGACGGGCGCTACCTGCTTGCCCTGGTCATCTCCGACCACCCCCGAACCGACGAGGACGAGCCCAAGCCC
>LVAZ01000548.1 GCA_001603055.1 Victivallales bacterium Lenti_02 | reverse complement strand
GTAGGCGGGTTTCGCCGGCTCGGGCTCGGGGACGACGGTCTGGCGCTGGGCGAGGTAGTCCTGGATGTCCTGGCGGTGGAGCACCTCCTTGCCGCAGGCGGCGGCGACCGCGTCCAGGTCCACGCTATGCTGCTTGGCGAGGGCCCGGGCGGCGGGGGCGACCTTGTAGGCGGGTTTTTCGGGAGCGGGGGCGGCCGGGTCGCCGAGGATGCCGAGATCGATGTCGAGGGAGGCGGCGCTGGCGTGGGCGGCCAGCTTGGCCTCGTTTTCGGCGCGGACGTCGGGGGCCTGGGCGCCGGCCTCGCCGATGGCGCAGAGCGTGTAGCCGATGGGCACCGTGCTCTTCTCGGCGGCGTAGAGCGCCAGCACCGTGCCGCCCGCCGGGGCCTCGAATTCGGCCACCATCTTGTCGGTGATCAGCTCCACCAGAACATCGCCCTCGGCGACGGTGGCCCCCACCTTCACCTGCCAGGGACCGACGGTCGCTTCGTCCATGTTCTCGTAGAGGCGGGGCAGTTCGACAAGGAGCGGGGCGCTCATGGTGGTGGTTCCTCGGCTAGCGTTGTCCCAGAACGGCGAGCACGTCCGGGTTGAGCAGGCTGACCGCGCCGTAGGTGCCGGAGTGGGCGCGGCGCACGTTGTCGAGCGAGGCGTGGGCCATGCGCTGGCAGGCCTCGACACTGCTGGAACTAACGTGCGGAGTGAGGAGGACATTGGGCAGCGTCCGCAGGTCTTTGCCCGGCGCGGCGGGAACGTAGGGCTCGGTCTCGAACACATCGAGGGCGGCGAAGCCCAGGCGGCCGGAGGTCAGGGCGTCGTAGACGGCGGCCTCGTCCACCACCGGCCCGCGCGCGGTGTTCACCAGCACGGCGGTCGGGCGCAGCGCCGCCAGCAGGTCGGCGTTCACCAAGTGGCGGGTGTGCTCGTTGGCGGGGACATGGAGGCTGAGGATATCGACGCGGCCGAGGATGGCCCGGTAGTCGGCATGGATTTCGGCGAAGCCCCAGTCCCGCTGCAGGGCGGCCGGATCGGCGGCGGCGGGGTCCGCCCCGAGCACGGTCATGCCGAAGGCGCCGGCGAAGCGGGCCAGGCGGCGGCCGATGCCGCCGCAGCCGACAATGCCCAGGGTGCGCCCGCGCAGCTCGAACCCGAGCCGGGGCGCCCATTGCCCCGCCCGCATGCTCAGGGCGAAGGCGTTGAGGTTTTTGGCGACGCCGAGAATCAGGGCGATGGCGTGTTCGGCCACGGCGTCCTCGAGCACGCCGGGCGTGTTGGCCACCAGCAGGCCGCGCGCCGTGGCCCGCGGCTTGTCCACCCCGTCGTGCCCCACCCCGAAACGGGCCAGAATGCCGCCTTTCGGCAGCGCCTCGTAGAGCGCGCCGCTGTAGCGCTCGACCCCGAGGATGGCCGCGAAGGCCCCGTGCTCGCGGACGGTGGCGGCCACCGCCTCCTCCGGCCAGTCGGACACCCGCACGTCCATGTCGGGGGCGGCCTGGAACACGGCTTCGGCCTTGACGTACTCGGGCTTGGTCACAACGACGCGGATGGGCGGCATGGAGTGGTTTCCTCGGGAGGGAATTCGAAGGTGAGAGCGCCCAGACGCAGGTCGCGGTAGTCCTTGACCAGCGCGTGCGCGGTGCGAACCGGGTCGATGCCGCCGCCGGGCCGGAGCAGGCCCCGGCGGCGGGCCACGGCCGCCATCAGTTCGTCGGGATACTCCGGACAGGCGGCCAGGTCGTAGAGCGACCAGTCCACCCGCCCGGGCTGGCGGCTCAGCTCGTACCAGAGGAATTCGGCGAGCAGCTCGATGCCGATGACCTCGTCCCGGATCGAGCCGACCAGGGCCAGGCGCAGCTCGTGCTCCTTGTCCCGGATGCGCGGCCAGAGCACGCCGGGGGTGTCGAGCAGCTCGACATCGCCGCGCAGGCGAATCCACTGGTTCTGGCGGGTGACGCCGGGCAGCGGCCCCACCTGGGCGCGCTTCTCCGCGCACAGCCGGTTGACCAGGGTGGACTTGCCCACGTTGGGAACGCCCGCGATCATGACGCGGACCGGGCGGGTGAGGGCCAGGGTCGCGCCGCGCCGCTCGCGCTCCTCGTGGGCCACCCGCTCCCAGTAGCGGACCAGACGGTCCGGGTCGTCGGGCTGGCGGGCGTCGAGGAAAAAGACCCGTTCGCCCTGGGCCTCGAACCAGCGCTGCCAGCGGCGCGAGGCGGCGGGATCGGCCAGGTCGGCCTTGTTGGCCAGCACCATGGCCGGCTTGCCGGGGAGGAACTCGCGGAACCGGGGATTGCGGGAGGCGAGAGGCAGACGCGCGTCCACCAGCTCGACCACCAGGTCCACCAGCGGGGCGATTTCGTGCATCTTCCGGCCGGCCTTGAGCATGTGGCCCGGAAACCAGCCGGTGAGGGGCAGATCGTTGAAGCCGAGCGGGGTCATTCGTCGTCTTCCCCGTCCCCGGCCATTTCGCCCTTGGCGAAGCCGGTTTCGCCGAAGAGCCCGGCCACGGAGGGCAGCACGGCGGCCAGCGGCGAGTCGGGGAGAATGGTCCAGGCCGGACCGAGCTGCTGCCGGGTCCAGACCGCGAAATCGAGCAGCGGATCGAGGTCCCAGTGGGCGATTCCGCGCGGCCCCTTGCGGTCGCAGTGGCCGGGCACCCAGCAGGGCGCGGGAGCGAGGGGGCCGACGACGAGCGTGCCCGGCTCGGGCAGATTGGCCAGGGAGCGGATCAGCTTGCGCGCCGCCTTCTGGGTGCCGTTGCTGAACCAGCAGGGGCTGCCGGGGGGATCGTTGCGCAGAAACGCCTCATGGGTTTCCTGGCGCAGGCAGGTCTCGGGCAGGCCCAGCCGGGCCGGGTCGAGCCGGAAACAGCCGCCCTGGTTGGCGCGCAGGTCCGCCGGGCGGGCGGCGGCGAGATCGAGGGCCGTCTCCGTCGGCAGCGCGGGCAGACGGCCGGGGCGCTGCCAGGCCAAATGCCAGGTCAGCCGGTACTGGCGTTTCTCGGGCATGAATTCCTCGCAGGTCATGAGCGGCTCGCGGAGCACGCGCAGCCCGTCGGGCTCCTGCATGATTTTGTAGCTGCCCGCCTCGGGACCGCAGCCCAGGCACTGCTCCCAGCGCCAGACATCGGCGCCGGTGCCCACCTCGAGCCGCATGCCGTCCTCGCGCTCGAAGACCAGGGCGAGGGGCGGGCGGTGCCAATGGCCCGCCATGCCGCTGCCGGCCGGCTCCGCCGGAATCGGGTGCCAGCCCGGCCGCGCGCCCTCGCCCAGATGGGCGCAGGCGGGCAGCAGATAGTAGCGCTTCCAGACGCCGGGCAGAAACAGCCCCCCCACCCCGAAATGGCGGCGCACCACGGTGGCGCGCGGCCAGTTGAGATCGAAGGTGATGCGCACATGGTTGGCGGCGTAGCGGCAGGTCTGGGCGACCTGGATCGTCTCGCCGAAGGGCAGCAGCCCCTCGTGGCGGACCAGCGCCGCGCCGCTTTTGCGGAACCCCTGGGTGCGGCTCACCGACACCGTCGCCGAGTCCATGTCGTCGAGCTGGAAACTTTCCACCTGCACCAGCGGCAGGCCGTCCACCAGCAGTTCGCCGGGACCGCCGAAGCGGCCCTCGTCGTGATGGGCTTCCCAGCCGAGGCGCTCGGGGGCGAGGGTCACTTGACCGAAGTCGTTGGCAATCATGATGGCGGAGGGGTCCTTGGTCGAAACAGCAGAAGGGCAGGGTAATGTACCGCCGATGCGGCAGATGTCACCATCCCCCCGGCGCCAAGCAAGGACGAGACCCCCATGAAACACCATGTCATCGATGTCCACAACCATCCCAACTGGCACGGCCACAACCTCGCGGCCCTGGTCCGCAACATGGACGAGCACGGCATCGAGAAGACCTGGCTGCTGGGCTGGGAGCAGCCCCGGCACGAGTACGACCAGGCCTGTCCGGGCTACTATGTCCACATGGACCCCCGCGGCATCGGCGCCTCCCTCGATCTGGTGGTCCAGGGCCTGGAACGCTATCCCGACCGCTTCATCGGCGGCTGGGCGCCCGACCCCCGCGACCGCTACGCCCGGGCCCGCCTCGAAGCCGCCGTCAAAATCCACGGCATCCGGGTCTACGGCGAACTCAAGTGCCGGATGCGCTACGACGACCCCGACGCCATCGCCATGTACCGTTTCTGCGGCGAGCTGGGCCTGCCCGTGCTCTTCCATCTGCAATGCGATCCCCATACCGTGGCCAGGCAGGCGGCCAAGCGCGACAACTGGCTCGAATGGTACGGCGGCGACCTGGCCGTGGTCGACACCATCTGCGAACTCTGCCCCGACACCCGCTTCATCGGCCACGGTCCCGGTTTCTGGAAGGAGATTTCCGGCGACGCCGACGCCACCGACGCGGGCTATCCCAGCGGCCCCGTGACCCCCGACGGACGGTTGACCCAAGTGCTGCGCCGCCGCGCGAACCTCTACTGCGACCTCTCCGCCGGCAGCGGCTGCAACGCCCTCGCCCGCGATCTCGCCCACGCCCGCGCCTTCGTCCACGAGTTCCAGGACCGCATTCTCTTCGGCCGCGACTACTTCGACGCCCGCCAGTTCGAGACTCTGGACAAGCTCGAGCTGACCCCCGAAACCGAGGCGAAAATCTACCGGGACAACGCCCTCCGCCTGGTCCCCGCCTGAGTCAGTCTGCGGCAAAGACGGCAGTCGTAACCTGGGACATCCGCCGGTAATCGAGACGATCCGGGGTGTCTTCCGCCGTATGGTAGGCCTTGTTCCGGTAGAACGCGGTGTCCGTGACCATGAGCGACGGTATCCCGTGGGGCCAGTAGTTGCGATGGTCGGAAAAATCAATCCCGGGAAGGGCGGCGGGGGCCCGGATCGAGTAAACCGGGAGGTCCGTTGTTCCCTTCATCGCGACCTTGACGGCCTTGACCCATTCCCCCTGGTCCCACTTGCTCACCACACTGATGAAGTTGCCGCGACTCGGATACATCACATAGAGGAGAGGCAGGGGATACGACTGGGAGCCCCAGTCGTCGCTGAAGTAGCCGACCATTTCCAGCACGATGATCCCGCGAATACTCCCCGCCTGGTCGCCGAGGCTCTTCGCGTGGATGGCGCTGCCCATTTGCTCCGTGCCGAAGAATGGCGGCTCCTCGAGGGTATAGGCAACCAGATCGACCGGGGGCGGCGAGTCCAGGGCCCCCAGCAACGTCGCCAGTTCGAGCAGCACGGCTACGGCGCTCGCATTGTCGTCCGCCCCCGGCAGCTCGTCGTAGGCATCGTAATGGGCGCCGACGACAATCCTCGGCGTTGCGCCCACGGCGAAGCGCCCGTGGACGTTTCGGTAGACCCGCCCGCCGAGCGTGAAGGGCTCGAAGTCCACGGTGGCCCCCGCCTGCCTGAAGTGTTCCGCTATGTAGTCCGCGCAAGCGTCGAGATTCTCGCGATGTTGCCAGTCGCGCGGATGGAACTGGACAGCGAGGGTCTCGACATGCCTCCGCAGGGATTCTTGCTCGACCGTGGCACTGGAAGGCGTGCCTCTGCGGCACGAGGGCTGCGCCACGGCAATCCACGCGATGAAGATCACGGTGGCGACCGCCCCGAGAACTCTCGCGACCGCGGTCAGAATCCTCTTCCTCAGGGTAGTCGGGCGAACCGGCGACGATTGGGTTGAAGAAGACGTCGACATACCATTCCCTCCGGGCGGCGAATCCGCACGACTCGCGCGGCGCCGACATGAATGTGGCGCGGCGGGCGGGAGTTTTCAAACCAATGAACGGCACGAACTCCGGCCCCGGCCGTCGCCGCCGGCAAGAGTGATGCTATGGTTTCCCCGGTATGCGCCGAGTCTCCGGCAACGAGTGGTTCGCACCGTGAAGCAAGGATACCCCCCATGAAAATCGCTCTCCAGTTGGGCCTCACCCCCGGCAACACCGTCAAGGACAAGCAGAAGTGGGCCGCCGACCACGGCGTCGAGGGATTCGAAATCAGCCACGGCAACTACGCCCTGGACAAGTTCGAGCAGGCGCGGGCCGACTTCGCCGACAGCCCCGTCCCCCTCGTCTCCTTCTGCGGCAACCCCACTTTCAACTTCCTCGATCCCGACCCCAAGAAGCGCCGGGAAAGCATTGACCAGTGCATCGCCACGCTGAAGTTCTGCGGCAGCATGGGCATGGTCGGCCAGATCGTCCCCCCCATCTTCGGCGGTCCCCGCATCCCGGACCTGTCGCCCTACAAGAACGCCTTCGAGCTGGAGAAGGAGCTGTTCGTCGAAATCTGCAAGGAACTGGCGGGAGTGGCGGCGGCGGCGGGCACCACCCTCCTCCTCGAACCCCTGAACCGCTACGAGGAGCACTTCCTCAAGCGCCAGGCCGCCGGCGTCGAGATCATCGAGCGGGTGAACGCCCCGGGCATCGCCCTGATTTCCGACTTCTTCCACATGCACATCGAGGAAACCTCGACCCCGGCCGCCCTCCGTGCCGCCGGCCGACATGTGAAGCACATGCACCTCGCCGACAACACCCGGCAGGAGCCCGGCACCGGCGACATCGACTATGTGGCCGCCTTCACCGTCCTCAAGGAAATCGGTTTCACCGGCTACATGGCCTATGAATGCGGCGTCTCCGGTCCCGACCGCGCCGCCTCGCTCGCCAAGAGCCTCGACTACATCCGCAACTGCATCGCCAAGGCCTGATCCGGAAGGTGGCCGGAGCATCCTGCTCCGGTCTTTGGAGTTGGGCGGATATCCGGCGAATTCCATGTGCCGGAGGCACATAAGCCCAGTGCCCCTTCTGCCGATTTGCGCCAAAATCCAATCCGGAGCTGGAAGCTCCGGCCACCCTCCCCAAAGGCCCCGGATACATGCTTCCTGCGCGCCCGGAAACGTGAACCTTGTGTTTGCCCCCGCGGATTCTGATCGTCAGCGCAGGAGGAAGAGGCGGGTGGCGCGGGCGGGGAACTCGGTGGTGAAGTCGGCCGCGTCGCGGGCCACGGTCTCGCCGGTGTAGAGATCGACCACTTCGCGGACCCGGCGGGGGAGCAGAAGCCGGCGCGGGCCGCCTTCGTTCACCCCGACTGCGAGCAGGTCGCGGCTGGCCCAAACCACGTCGCCGGGCGGGGTGTAGCCGTGGACTCCGGCCCGGTCGGCGAACTGGCGCAGGAGGGTCGCCGGGGGCAGGGGGGCGGCGGAAAAGACGGCGGTCCAGGTGGGGAACCGTTTGACGACCAGGCCGGGCGAACCGTCGGGCAGGGTGCCCAGGATTTCGGCGGCGGGATCGTCGGCGACGAAGACCGGGGCCACTTCCTCGTCCGCGCCGTAGCTGTCGCCGGCGGCGAGGGTCACGCGCAGCTTCTGGGCGCCGGGGAGTTGTTTGAGGCGGATGCCGCAGAAGGCCTCGGCGGCGGCGGCATCGAGCGTGTCGCCCTGGTAGACGCCGGGGGCGTAGAGGAAGACCAGCACGCGCCCGTCCCCCTTCAGTTTTTCCAGATTCTCCCGCTGGCGTTCGTCGGGGGCGAAGGAGACAGGGAGAACCAGCAGGCGGTGGCGGGTGAGGGCGGGGAGGTCGCTGGTCAGATAGTGGCCCACCGGCGCGCCGCAGCGCTGGAGCTGGGGCAGGTGCCCCACCAGCAGGTGGCGGCCCAGGCGGTCGCCCACGCGCAGGTGGCAGAGGCTTTTCTCGTCCACCACCAGGGCGATCTGGTCGACGGGCGAGCGGTCGGCGGCGAGGACTGCCGGGCCGTTGGCGACGTAGCCGGCGATGCGGGCCATCAGCCCGGGGTCATCGTAGCGGTTGCGACCCACGTCGAACCACCACTGGGCCGCGCCGTTCGCGAAGGCGTTCGCCAGGTCCTTGTCCTGCTGGAGAACGTCCCCGGCCACGTCGGCGGGCTTGCCCCAGCTCCCCAGTTGACCGGGCGAAAGCGAGGTGCGGATGTCGTTCTCGTTGAACCAGAGCTTGCCGTGGAGCTTGACGCTGTCGAGCAGGGACATGAAGTGGCTGGTTCCCTCGCCGCCGAGCTGGCGGAAGGCGTAGCTGGTGGGGCTGCACACGAAATCCACGTCCGGGCAGGCCAGCACCTGGCCGAGGGCGAGATGGCCCGCGTTCTGCTGGCGCTGCTCGCCGCAGAGCTGGAGCAGATAGCCGTAGAAGACCCCCACCGTCCGGTCCCGCCCGGCGAATTCCTTGGTGGCCTTGGCGAAGACCTCGATGGTGTCGGCCACGAGGAAGGAATTGTAGAGGTAGAAATCGACGATGTGCCGCTGGGCCTCGGCGTCGCGCAGGCTGCCGGCCGCTTCCTCGCGCTCCCGGCGGCTGGGGATGGCGGCGGTGGCGAGGGTGGCGTCGGGCTTGCCCCAGGCGGCCTGGAGCGCCGCATCGGTCCGGTAGCGGTCCCGCAGCCAGGCGCGGAAACGGTCGCGGTTGACCGGCGAAAAGTCCACCCATTCGCGCTCGTTGGCCCCCCACATCATCCATTCCTCGGTGGTTCCCGAGGCGAGGTGGTAGCCGATGACGCGGTCGGCGTAGGGCGAGGTCCGGACATGCTCGATCAGGCGGCGCAGTCCCTCGATGGTGGCCTGCCGCCAGGCTTCGCTGGCCCAGCTTGGCGCGGGGAGCCCGCCCGAATGGATGAAGGGGCGCGGCACGCCGTCGCCGGGGTCGAATTGCACGATGTCGTCGGGATGCGCCTCGCTCCACCATTTCGGCGCGTGCAGATAGAGACGGGGGAAGATGTACGCCTCGGGGTCGGCCGAGAGCACCATCTGGATGCGCTCGTCGAGCTGGCTGAAATCGTAGACCTCCGGGGCCTTCCAGGTGGTCCGGGACAGGCCGTAGCCGGATTCGGTGGGGGTGGCGCAGATGCTGAACAGATTCACCCCCGCCGCCGCGAAATCCGCGAACACCTTGGGGTCGGGGCCGTAGGCGGTGTAGGACAGGCCGGAGTGGGGCTGGTCGTTAATGAACAGGGTCGGCACCCCGCCGTGCTGCC
>LVAZ01000547.1 GCA_001603055.1 Victivallales bacterium Lenti_02 | reverse complement strand
ACTCCCTACGGCCCGCCGAGCTCCCCCTTCGTCTGCGGCCGCATCGGCGGGATCGAGGTCGCCATCCTCGCCCGCCACGGGCGCCAGCACCAGATCCCCCCGACCAAGGTCCCCAACCGGGCCAACATCCAGGCCATCAAGGACCTCGGCTGCACCCATATCCTCGCCACCACCGCCGTCGGCTCCCTGCGCGAAGAAATCAAGCGGGGCGATCTGGTTCTGATCGACCAGTTCATCGACTTCACCCGCCACCGCCAGGTAACCTTCCACGACGACTTCGCCACCGGCGCGAAGCACACCGCCATGGCCGACCCCTTCGACCGGACGCTGCGCGACCACCTGGCCGCCGCCGCCGCCGAGCTGGGCCTCACCGCCCACCGCCGGGGCACCGTCGTCACCATCGAGGGCCCCCGCTTCTCCACCCGCGCCGAATCCCACATGTTCCGCGCCTGGGGCGCCGACATCATCAACATGTCCACCGCCCCCGAGGCCGCCCTCGCCAACGAGGCCGGCATCCCCTACGCCGCCGTCGCCATGAGCACCGACTACGACTGCTGGAAGCAGGACGAGGAACCCGTCACCTGGGAAGCCATCCTCGCCATCTTCCATCAGAACGCCGCCAACGTCAAGAACCTGCTGGTGAAGGCCATCCCCGCCATCGCCAAGGGCACGCCCCCCCCCGCCCTCGACGACGCCACCCGGGCCGAGATCAAGAGCATGTTCCGGACTGTCCCCGACTTCCCCGTCCCCGGCGTCATGTTCCGCGACGTCACCACCCTCATCAAAAACCCCCGCGGCCTCCGCCTCGTCACCGAGGCCTTCGCCGAACGCTACCGGGAACGCAACATCGGAGTGGTGGCCGGCATCGAGAGTCGCGGTTTCGTCCTCGGCAGCGTCCTCGCCCACGCCCTCGGCGTCGGCTTCGTCCTCCTCCGCAAACCCGGCAAACTCCCCGCCGAGACGGAACGGGTCGAATACACCACCGAATACTCGACCGACGCCATCGAGGTGCACCGGGACGGCATCGAGCCCGGCCAGCGGGTGCTCGTTCTGGACGACCTCATCGCCACCGGCGGCACCGCCCTCGCCGCCTGCCAGCTCGTCGAGAAACTCGGCGGCACCGTCGTCGAATGCGCCTTCGTGGTGGACCTCCCGGACCTGGGCGGGGCCGAAAAGCTGCGCCAGGCCGGCTACCGGCCCTTCCATCTGGTCGAATTCGAAGGCGAATAGGAGCCACCCATGAAGGTCGACGGCATTCCCTACCGCACCATCTGGCCGGCGGCGGACGATCCCGGCGTGGTCGAGATCATCGACCAGCGCCACCTGCCCCACCGCTTCGTCATCGAGCGTCTCGCCTCCGCGGACGCCGTCGCCACCGCGATCCGCGACATGCACGTCCGCGGGGCGGGGCTGATCGGCGCCACCGCCGGCTGGGGCATGTACCTCGCCGCCCGCGAGGCCGCCGACCTCCCTGCCCTGCGCGCCCTCGGCGACCGGCTCAAGGCCACCCGCCCCACCGCCGTCAACCTCGCCTGGGCCGTGGACCGCCAGCTCGCCGCGCTCGCGACCGTCGCCGACCCGCAGGAACGGATCGAGGCCGCGCGCCGGCTCGCCATGACCATCGCCGACGAGGATGCCGAATGCTGCCGCCGCATCGGCCAGCACGGCCTCGGCATCATCCGCGAAATCGCCGCCCGCAAACCCGGCCAGCCGGTCAACATCCTCACCCACTGCAACGCGGGCTGGCTCGCCTTCGTCGACCACGGCTCCGCCACCGGCCCCATCTACGCCGCCTTCGAGGCCGGCCTCCCCGTCCACGTCTGGGTGGACGAGACCCGTCCCCGCAACCAGGGCGCGCGGCTCACCGCCTGGGAACTCGGCCAGCACGGCGTGCCCCACACCATCATCGCCGACAACACCGGCGGCCACCTCATGCAGCACGGCCTGGTGGACATGGCCATCGTCGGCGCCGACCGGGTCACCTACACCGGCTTCGTCGCCAACAAGATCGGCACCTATCTCAAGGCCCTCGCCGCCGCCGACAACGGCGTCCCCTTCTACGTCGCCCTCCCCTCCTCGACCTTCGACTGGGTCATGCGCGACGGCGTCCGCGAGATTCCCATCGAGCAGCGCGGCAACGAGGAAGTCAAGTACATGGACGGCGTCACCGCCGGCGGCGCCATCGCCGAGGTGCTCGTCACCCCGCCCGGCAGCCCCGCCGCCAACTACGCCTTCGACGTCACTCCGCCGCGCCTCGTCACCGGCCTCATCACCGAGCGCGGCGTCATCGCCCCGGTCGGCGAGGACACCATCCTGGCCGCCTTCCCGGAAAAGCGCGCCTAGACAGCCTTGCCATCCCCGGCAGGTGAAGTAGATTTGCCATTCCGGAATTTTTTGCCGACAATTGGGAAACCAAAGCCCTCGGCAGGGTACTAAAGTCCCATGCCGAACGGCTGATTCCCCCTTCGCACTTCGAACCTAGCCGCGCCAAGGAAAACCGAGTTGATGAAAGAAACTGGTCGGCCATTCACCCTGAGCTGGGTCGTCGCCCTGATCGGGTACGGACTTCTTTTCGCTGCGATTTTCGTCGCCAAATCGGCCAATTCCAACACCATGGTCGCGGGTTATTTCGCCGCCGCCATGACCATCCTCATGGCCAAGTTCGCCATGGGGCGCACCCGGCTGGAGAAACGGCGGCAGGCGGAGGAGCAGGAACTCGAAGCCTACCGCCGCACCCACGGCACCACCGACCTGTTCGGCGACGCCGACGAGGCCGTCCGCCTGGCCGCCCGCGCCAGCGAGCAATACGTCAAATACTTCATGCCGGTGGCCACCGTCCTGCTCGGCCTGGTCCTGGTCGCCGTATCCATGAACACCTGGCGCGGCTGGAGCCGCCTGGTCGCCTTCCCGCTCGCCGAGAAGCCCCTGGCCATGGCCGCCATCTCCCTGGCCCTGTGCATCGTCGCCATCATCGCCAGCAGCTATTTCGTCGGCGTCTCCCGCGAGGCCGGCTGCCGCTGGCTCCGCCCCGCCGGTTCCTGGATGTTCTTCACCGGCATGATCTTCCTGGCCAACGCCATGGTCCTGGCCTGCGAGCACTTCGGCCGCTGGCCGGATGTGATCGACATCCGCGTGGCCCGGGTGGCGGTCGCGATTCTGGTTGTGCTTGGCGCCGAGCTGGTCTTCAGCGTGGTCATCGAGTTCTACCGGCCCCGGATGCCCGGCGAGCAGGAGCGCCCCCTCCCCGAGAGCCGCCTCCTCGCCCTCTTCACCGAACCCGGCGGCGTCGCCCGCAACATCGCCGCCTCCCTCGACTACCAGTTCGGCTTCCGCGTCTCCGAAGCCCGCTTCTACCGTTTCCTCGAACGCATCATGGTCCCCTTCGTCCTCTTTCTGGTCCTGCTTCTCTGGCTGCTCACCTGCCTGGTGATCGTGAAGACCGACGAGAACGGCCTGCGCGAGACCTTCGGCCGGATCGCCCCCGAGCCCCTGACGGCCGGTGCCTACCTCAAGCTCCCCACGCCCTTCGAGCGCATCCACCGCTTCCCGGTCCACCGCATCCAGCGCATCCCCCTGGGCTATTCGGACGAGGCCGAAACCGCCATGCCCGACGAGCACACCGGCCCCATCTCCCATGAAATCATCGTCTGGTCCCGCCGGCACCGGACGAGCGAAACCAAATACATCGTCGCCAGCAAACTCGCGGGCGACGCGGTCATCGGCGGCGAACTCTCCGGCGTGAAGGCCCCGGTCAGCGTCTACTCGCTCAGCGCCGACGTGCCGCTCTACTTCCGAGTCCGCGACCTCTTCCAGTACCGCTACGGGCACCGGGACGCCACCAAGACCCTCCAGCTCGTCGCCTCGCGCGAGATCGTCCACTACCTTTCCGCCGTCGACTTCTTCGCCATCCTCACCGGCGGGCGCCAGGAGGGGGCCGAATTCCTCAAGCAGCGCATCCAGGACAAGGCCGACGAGCTGGGCCTCGGCATCGAGGTCGTCTTCGTCGGCCTCCAGGGGCTCCACCCCCCCGTCGAGGTCGGCGGGAAATTCGACGAGGTGGCCGCCGCCAGCGAGGAGCGCGAGGAAATCATCCTCAAGGCCGAAGCCTACCATATCCACAACGTCATGGCCGCCATCGGCGAGCGGTTCCGCATCGTCAGCGCCGCCGAAGCCTACCGCGCCCAGCAGATGAGCGAACCCCTCGCCATCGCCAGCCGCTTCCTCAAGCAACTGATCGGCTACGAGAGCTGCCCCCAGGTCTTCATCCTCTACAACCTGCTGGACGTGATCGAGACCGAGGGCGCCCAGGCGCGCAAGTTCATCGTCGCCGCCGACAGTTCGAACCAAGTCTACATCCTCGATCTCCTCGAAAAAATCACCAGCGGCCTGCTCGACATCCCCGTCGGCGGCGCCGCCGAAGCCAACGGCAACTAACGGCCCACTATTCCTTCCGGAGGTTCCATACCGATGTCGAAAAAGCGCGACCTGTTGCAACACTGGCCGATCATCGCCCTGGCCCTGGTGGTACTGGGCATTTTCCTGGCCGCCTGCGTGACCTTCCAGGTCCAGGAGTACGAAGTGGCCCTCGTCAAGACCTTCGGCGAGACCAACAAGGACGGCGGCGGGGCGGACCGGGTCTACCAGCCCGGCCTCCACCTGAAGTGGCCCACCCCCATCAGCCAGGTCTGGAAGCACGACAACCGCATCCAGTGCTACGAGCTGGAGACCGGGCGGGTCGAACAGATTCAGACCAACGACGAATACCAGATCGTGGTCACCACCTTCGTCGCCTGGCGGATCGGCAACCCCGGCCTCTTCATGCGCGCCATCACCACCTCCAAAAACGCCGAGACCAATCTCGACGACCTTGTCCGCACCAGCCGCAACGCGGTCCTCGGCCGGCACAACCTCGCCCAGCTCATCCAGGTCCGCGACCTCGGCGAACTGACCACCACCGACGCCGACGAGCTGGCCAAGATCGAGCAGGAAATCCTCGCCGAGGTCAAGGACCGCGCCCTCCAGGTCTTCGGCATCGAGGTCATCCACATCGGCGTCAAGCACATCGGCTTCCCGGAACAGGTCACCCGCAAGGTCTTCGACCGCATGATCGCCGAACGCGAGCGCAAGGTCCGCGAGCACATCTCCGAGGGCGAAAGCCGCGCCGTCGAAATCCGCGCCGAGGCCGACCGCAAGGCCCGCGACATCCGCACCACCGCCGAGGCCAAGGCCAAGGGCATCCGCGGCGAGGGCGACGAGGAAGCCGCCAAGGCCTATGCCGCCTTCGCCGCCAACCCCGAGCTGGCCAGCTTCCTCCGCAAGCTCGAATCCCTGCGCAAGACCCTCGGTGAAAACACCACCCTGATCCTCGACACCAACACGCCCCCCTACGACATCCTTCGCGGTGACGCCACCCGCTTCGCCACCGAACAGGCCAAGCAGGCGGAAAGGAAGGACGCCGAGAAATGAGCGAGGCACCCGCCAGAAAACCCGAAGCCGAGCAGACCGGGGCCGGGCTCACCTCCCTGGTGCGCACCCTTCAGGTGCTGTTCTTCCTGCTCCGCGTCACCATCATCGTCATCTTCGTCTGGCTCCTGTTCAGCGGCGTCTTCTTCGTCGACGACCAGGAGGAGGCCATGCTCTTCCACTTCGGCAAGCTCACCTCCCGCGTGGTGGACCCCGAACAGGGACCGACCGAGATTCTCACCAGCGGGCGCTGGTACTGGGCCTGGCCCTACCCCATCGACACGGTGAAGCGCGTGCCCGCCCGCCGTTCCGTCACCATCCGCACCGAAGGCCACTTCTGGCCGCCCATCAACCGCAACGCCGCCAACGCGGCCACCGCCAGCATCCGCACCCAGACCCTCGTCCCCGGCCAGGGCGGCTACACCCTGACCAAGGACGCCAACATCATGCACAGCGAGTGGGCGGTCACCTTCCGGGTCAACAACGCCCGCAAATACTACCTCGACTTCTTCCATGACCCCCAGGTCAGCGCCAGGGAGCGCGACATCACCAAACAGCGCGGCATCGAGGCGCTGATCCGCAGCGCCCTCGCCAACGCGGTCCTGGCCGAAACCAGAGGCTGGAGCGCCGAGGAAGTCCTCCGCAGCTCCCGCACCGTCCGCGACGCCCAGGGCGAGGAAGTCGTCGAAAGCCTCCGCGCCAACGTCGAGCGCCGCGTCATCGACCTGGTCGGGAAACTCGATCTCGGCATCGAGGTGCAGCAGGTGAATCTCATCGACCGCCAGCCGCCCATGGCCACCGACACCGCCTTCCAGCGGGTCTCCGAGGCCGCCCAGATCCGCGACGAGGTCGTGCGCAACGCCCAGACCTACGAAGTCCAGGAAGTCCGCCGAGCCCAGGGCGAGGCCCGCGAGATCATCGAGCAGGCCACCGCCTACCGCACCCGCATCGTCGAGTCCCTCGAGGCCGACCGCAAATACTTCGAGGCCATTCTCGCGGAATTCCGCAAGAACCCCGACACCATGCTCACCTCCCTCTACGCGGAAACCATCCGCGAGGTGCTCGAACAGGTCGAGAACAAGTACATCCTCCACACCGGCGAGGCCGGGCAGCAGGAACTGCGCCTCAACATCGGGCCGCAGCGGCCCCGTCCCGCAGGCGAGAAAACCGGGAACTAGCCCCACCCGCCCCAGAGCGAACCACGGAAGTCACCGATGCTTGTCGAGAACCTCAGCGATACCTTCGAGGCCCGCACCCACGACCCCAAGCAGGGACGCCGGGAGGCGATCCGCCTGGCCTTCGCCCTCCTGGGCGGAATCCTCGTGCTCAATTCCTGGCTGGCCACGGAATACTTCTCCAACTACATCGACAAGGAGGCCGCCCAGCTCAGCGCCCTGGCCGGCGCGGTCATCCTCGGCGGCCCCATCTTCATCGCCGCCGTGCGCGACCTGCTGGACGGCAAAATCTACATGAACGAGCTGGTGACCCTGGCCCTCATCGCCGCCTTCGCGGCCGGGGACTACATCACCGCCGGCGCCGTCGCCTTCTTCATGGTCGTCACCATCGCCATCGAGCACCGCACCGCCATCGGGGCCGAAGCCTCCATCGAGTCCATCATCCGCCTCACCCCCCGCCGCGCCCGCCGCATGATCGAGGGCAAGGAGGAGGAGGTGGACGTGCTTGAACTCGCCGTCGGCGACATCTGCCGCGTCCGCCCCGGCGAGAATCTCCCCGCCGACGGCGTCGTCGTCAGCGGCACCAGCAGCGTCAACCAGGCCTCCATCACCGGCGAGTCGCTCCCCGCCGACAAGGGCGAGGGCGACGAAGTCTACGCCGGCACCCAGAACCTCACCGGCCTCGTCGACGTCCGCGTCACCCGCGTGGGCACCGACACCACCCTCGGCAAGGTCAAGGACCTGATCCTCGCCGCCGAGCGCTCGAAAACCCCCATCATGCGCATGATCGACCGGTACGTGGGCTACTACACCCCCACCGTCCTTATGATCGCCGCCATGGTCTTCTTCTTCACCCGCGACCTCAACCGCGTCATCGCCGTCCTCATCATGTCCTGCCCCTGCGCCCTCGTCCTCGCCACCCCCTCGGCCATCATCGCCGCAATCGCCTCCGCCTCCCGCCTCGGCGTCCTCATCAAGGACGTGGCCCACATCGAGCTGGCCGCCAGGATCAAGGCCGTCGTCTTCGACAAGACCGGCACCCTCACCGAGGGCAATCTCGAGGTCGCCCGCCTCAAACCCGCCGACGGCGTCGAGCTGGCCGAGCTGCTCCAGGTCGCCACCTCCACCGAATACCACAGCAACCATCCCGCCGCCGCCGCCCTCAAACGCCTCGCCAAGGAAGCCGGCATCCCCTGGGAAGACCCCGACCGCTACACCGAAGTGGCCGGCAAGGGCGTCGAGGCCACCTACGCGGGCAGCGTCTGCCGCGTCGGCCGGCAAAGCTGGCTCCAGGAATGCGGGCTCGACACCGCCGCCGTCAGCGCCGGACTCGGCGAGGACGACACCGCCGGCATGAGCGTCGTCTTCGTCTCCCGCGACCAGCGCGTCCTCGGCTGGATCGGGCTCCGCGACGCCATCCGCGCCGTCGCCAAGGAAGCCATCGCCCAGCTCGAGGAACTCGGCGTCGGCAAGTGCTGCATGGTCACCGGCGACATCGACCGCGTCGCCCAACTGGTCGGCGGCAAGATCGGCATCGGCGAGATCAAGGCGGGCTGCCTGCCCCAGGACAAGGTGGCCTACGTCGAGAACCTCAAGAGCCAGGGCTATCTCGTCGCCGTGGTCGGCGACGGCGTCAACGACGGTCCCGCCCTCGCGGCGGGCGACATCGGCATCGCCATGGGCGCCATCGGCAGCGACGTGGCCGTGCAGAGCGCCTCCGTCGCCCTCATGAACAACGACCTGCGCCGCATCCCATTCTTCATCTCCCTCGCCCGCCGCACCCGCATGCTGATGAACCAGAACCTCGCGATCGGCCTCGCCTTCATCGTCCTCGGCCTCCATTTCGCCACGCTCGGCTATATTAACGCCGTCGTGGCCGCCATCCTCCACAGCCTGGGTTCCCTGATCATCCTCTTCAACAGCGCCCGTCTGGTCCGCGTCGGCGAGGAACTCCAGATTCCCAATCCCGACGCCCCGGCAACCCGAACGCCATAAGGTTGGACATCATGCCCGCTACCACCGCCGTCGCCGAACCCGCCACCCGGGCTCCCGAGCAAGTAGGCCAGCCGGTCGTCGAAGCCGTCGGCCTGTGCAAAATCTTCCGCGACTTCTGGGGCCGTCCCAAGGCCCGCGCCGTCAACGGCATCAGCTTCACCGTCCGCCAGGGACAGGTCTTCGGCCTGCTCGGCCCCAACGGCTCCGGCAAATCCACCACCGTCAAGATGATTCTCGGCCTGCTCCACCCCACCCGGGGCAAGCTCGAAGTCTTCGGCGCCCCCCCCAGCGACGTGCAGACCAAGCACCGCATCGGCTATCTCCCCGAGGAAACCTACCTCTACCGCTACCTCACCGCCCGCGAAACTCTCGATTTCTTCGGCGCCCTCTTCGGCCTCAGCCCGAGCGAACGGAAAAACCGCATCGAGCAACTGCTCGAAATGGTCGGCCTCGCCAACTCCTTCAACCGCCCCGTCGGCGAATTCTCCAAAGGCATGGCCCGCCGCATCGGCCTCGCCCAGGCCCTGGTGAACGACCCCGATCTGGTCATCCTCGACGAACCCACCAGCGGCCTCGACCCCATCGGCTGCCGCGAAGTCAAGGACGTGATCCGCCTCCTCGCGGAACGCGGCAAAACCGTCATCCTCTGCAGCCATCTCCTCGCCGATGTCCAGGACGTCTGCGACGAAGTCGTCGTCCTCTACGGCGGCAACATCCGCACCAGCGGCAATCTCGACGAGATTCTCACCGTCTCCGAGCAGACCCGGATCACCAGTCCCCGGCTCGATCCCGCGACCCTCGACGCCGTCCAGGCCCTCATCCGCCAGCGGGTCGGCGACGGCGCCATCCAGGTGGACCACCCGACCATGGACCTCGAGGAGTTCTTCCTCGAAGTCGTGCGCCAGGCCCGCGAGGCCAGCGTCGAGACGGCCGGCGTGCAGTCCGGCGGCCGCATCGCCGCCTACCTCCAGGGCGGCGAGAAAACCGCCGAGGCCAACGCCGGCCAGATTCTCGCCGCGCTCAGCGGCACCCAGAGCGAACCGGCACCGGCACCCGCTCCCGAAGAAGCGCCCCAACCCGCTCCCAAGCCCGTTGTGGACCTCGAACGCCTGCAGAATCTCAACCGCACGGCCCAAGCGTCGCAGGAAGCCACCCCGCAACAGGCGAGCGAGCAGGACTCGCAACAGCGGCAGCAGGCCGAGGAAGCCAGCCGCGAGGAAGCCAACAAGCGACTCCAGGATCTGCTGAGCGGCCAAGGCGGAAAAAACAAATAGAAAAACACTTCCCCCCGCCCAGACCAGGGGGCGAGTCGGAAAAGAAGCAAGCAGGAGTGAACACCGGTGGCTAACCAGAAGACAAACCAGGGCGGCAAAAAAGTGAATCCGGCGGAGCTGGGGCTCAGCGAGATTCTGAACGGCATCCATCCCAGCCTGAGCCAATGGATCAAGCAGGGCCTCCTCGCCCTGATCGCCCTCCTCGCCCTTTTTCTGGTCGTCAGCCAGGTCCGCGCCTCCCGCGAGGCCAAGGCCGCCAAAGCCTATGCCGAACTGGCCGAAGCCGTGACCCACGAGGACTTCGACCGCGTCGCCGCCGCCTATCCGGACACCTTCATCGCCCAGCAGGCCCAGTTGAGCGCCGCCCGGAAACTCTTCGCCGAAGGCAACCACAAGCTGGCCGCCGAGCGCTTTGCGGCCGCCGCCGCCGGCAGGGACGAAGTCGTCGCCCTGCGCGCCATGCTCGGCCAGGCTCTGGCCAGCGAAGCGCTTGGCCAGGCGGACGCTCTCCAGCTCTTCGCCACCGCCGGCAACCGCGCGGCCACGATCGGCCTCATCCCCGAACAGGTGAACGCCCTGCTCGGCCAAGTCCGCCGCCTCAGCCGGAACGGCGACCTCGCCAAAGCCCGCGAACTGCTCGACACCGCCAGGAAACTCACTGCGGCCAACCCTTCCCTCGAGAGATTGGTCGCCATGGCCGCCGACAGTCTGGCCACCCGGCAATTCGCCGCCGCCCCTGCCACTGCCAGCGTGAAAGCCGCGGAATAAGTCCCCCGACAGTCCCCGGCCCTGCGAGTACCGCCATGTCGAAACCGACCGGCCATGTCTGCACCCTGACCCCGGCGCAGATCGGGCAGTTCCGCCAAGCCCTCGAAGAGCGGAACTGGCATTTCGACGAGGCTCCCTACGCCCACTGGCGCGCCTGCCAGGACAAGACCAATATCGTCGCCTACCAGTCCGGCAAGGTCACCATCCAGGGCCGGGGAACGCCCGACGTCATCCAGTTCGTCCTCGAACCCTACATCCTCGGCGAAGCCCGCTACGGCTACGAGAACGAACTGGCCGAAATCGAGAACCCCCGCATGTTCGAGCCCCACGGGGGCATCGACGAGAGCGGCAAGGGCGACTACTTCGGCCCCCTCGTCGTCGCCGCCGCCTACGTGGACACCGAAAACGCCCGCCGCCTGCTCGAAATCGGCGTCACCGACTCGAAGGCCATCAAAAGCGACCGCCGCATCGCCGACCTCGCCGAACAGACCCGCGCCCTCCTGCGCGGCCAGTTCGCCCTGATCACCCTCGTCCCCCAGACCTACAACCGCCTCTACGCCAGCTTCGGCAACGTCAACCGCCTGCTCGCCTGGGGCCACGCCCAGGTCCTCGAAAATCTCCTGGAGCGCGTCCCCACCTGCCCCCGCGCCATCTCCGACCAGTTCGGGCGCAAGGAAACGGTCATCCGCGCGCTCAAGGAACGCGGCCGGGCCATCGAGCTGGAGCAGCGCACCAAGGCCGAATCCGACATCGCCGTCGCCGCCGCCTCCATCCTCGCCCGCCACGAATTCGTCCACCGGCTCGACACCCTGGCCAAACAGGCCGGCCTCGACCTCCCCA
>LVAZ01000077.1 GCA_001603055.1 Victivallales bacterium Lenti_02 | reverse complement strand
CCATCCGCGAAGGCGACCGTGTCGGCGTGAAACTCGGCGACTGGCAGGTGCTCTTCGACTCCGCCGGCCCCCTCGGCGGACACATCCGCCGCACCGGCCAAGCCCCCCTCGACGAGGAACTCGTCCGCAACGTCCAGCCCCAGACCGGCATCGCCTCCCCCCCGCCCGGCCAGCAAGGCCTCCCCCGCGAACTCCGCCTGGGGGAATAGGGATCGGGGGCGGCCGGGCACAACCAAGGCGGATTCCCTTCCACTCCGTCCACTCCGTCCACTTTGTCCATCGCCTTGCGGGAGCCGTGGCCTGCCCGAAACCGGGGAAAATGCAGGCAAAGAGCGCGGAACCGCCGCCTGCCCGCGTGTCCTGGGTTTCGGAGTGGCGGGGCAGGCTGTATAGTACTCGACTCGACAGTCGGCGCGGAAGGTCCGCGTCGGCTTCCTTTTGGGCATCAGGAGCAGCCGCATGCATCGGTTCCGGACGCATACCTGCAACGACCTGCGGAAAGAGCATATCGGGCAGCAGGCCCGCCTTTCCGGCTGGGTTCATACCATTCGCGACCACGGCGGCGTGATGTTCGTCGACCTGCGCGACCACTACGGCATCACCCAGGTGGTGGCGAATCCGGGCGATCTGCCCGAGCTGGACTTCGGCGTCCTGAGCAACGAGTCGGTGATCTCCGTCACCGGCCAGGTGGTGGCGCGGACCGAGGGGACCGAGAACGCGAAGCTGCCCACCGGCGAGATCGAGCTGAAAATCGCCGAACTCGAAGTGCTGAGCCAGGCCGACACCCTGCCCATGCTGGTGAACACCGACGAGCCCTGCAACGAGCGGGTCCGCCTGACCTATCGCTTCCTCGATCTGCGGCGGCGGCACATGCACGACAACATCATCCTGCGCAGCCGGGTGATCTCCCATCTCCGCGCCAAACTGTCGGGCATCGGCTTCCACGAGTTCCAGACCCCGATCCTGACCGCCAGCTCGCCCGAGGGCGCGCGGGACTATCTGGTGCCCAGCCGGGTGCATCCGGGCAAATTCTACGCCCTGCCCCAGGCCCCCCAGCAGTTCAAGCAGTTGCTCATGGTCTCCGGTTTCGACCGCTATTTCCAGATCGCTCCCTGCTTCCGCGACGAGGACGCCCGCGCCGACCGCTCGCCCGGCGAGTTCTACCAGCTCGACCTGGAAATGAGCTTCGTCGAGCAGGAGGACATCTTCGCCACCGTCGAGGAGGTGCTGATCGACCTCTTCCGGACCTTCAGCGAGAAGGCCATCGTCGGCCTCCCCTTCCCCCGCATCGCCTACGCGGACGCCGTCCGGCGCTTCGGCACGGACAAGCCCGACCTGCGCAACCCGCTCGAAATGGTGGACGTGTCCGACATCTTCGCGGGCAGCGACTTCAAGGCCTTCGCGGGCATCGCCGGCAAGGCGGACGGCACCGTGCGCGCCATCGCCGCCAAGGGGATCGCCGAGGCCACGCCGCGCAAGTTCTACGACCAGATGATCGAGTTCGCCCAGTCGGTCGGGGCCAAGGGCCTCGGCTACATCGTCTTCGAGGGCGGCGAGGCGCGCAGCCCCATCGCCAACTATCTCGACGCGGCGCGCATCGCCGAACTCAAGTCCCGCTGCGGCGCGGGGGACGGCGACGTGCTGTTCTTCATCGCCGACAAGGTGAAGGCGGCGACCCAGATCGCCAGCGAGGTGATTCCCGAACTCGGGCGCCGGCTCGGCCTGATCCGCGAGGACGAGTTCCGCTTCTGCTGGATCGTGGACTTCCCGATGTTCGAGACGGACGAGGAGACCGGGGCCACGGTCTTCAGCCACAACCCCTTCTCGATGCCCCAGGGCGGCATGGAGGCCCTGGAAACCAAGAACCCGCTCGACATTCTCGCCTATCAGTACGACATCGTCTGCAACGGCATCGAGCTGTCCAGCGGGGCCATCCGGAACCATCGGCCCGACGTCATGTACAAGGCCTTCGCCATCGCGGGCTACGGTCCCGAGGTGGTGGACGCGAAGTTCGGCGGCATGATCCGCGCCTTCCGTTTCGGTGCCCCGCCCCACGGCGGCATCGCCCCCGGCATCGACCGCATCGTCATGCTGCTGGCCGGCGAAGCCAACATCCGCGAGGTCATCGCCTTCCCCATGAACCAGCGGGCCGAAGACCTGCTCATGGGCGCCCCGAGCGAAGTCACCGAAAAGCAGCTCCGCGAACTGCACATCCGTCTCGCCAAAAAACCCCGCGAGTAGTGAAGTGTGGCCGGAGCATCCCGCTCCGGTTTCTTGGGAGTGGCCGGAGCATCCTGCTCCGGTTTCTTGGGAGTGGCCGGAGCATCCTGCTCCGGTCTTCCGACTGGTGCCGGAACTGGGGCAGATGGCTTTGGCGAAAAACCGGAGCTGGAAGCTCCGGCCACCTTGTCCTCACTTGCGGGATTTGCTGGCCCAGTCGAAGAGATCGCCGTAGCTGGCGTCGGAAGCGGGCTTGGGCGCGACAGCGGGCGGCTCGGGCTCGGGGGCGGGCTGCGCCTCGAACATGGCGAGCAGGCCCGCCTCGTCGATGACCGCCACGCCGAGTTCGGCGGCCTTGCGGGTCTTGGTGGCGCCGGTGTTGGCCCCCGCCACGAGGTAGGTGGTGTTGCGGCTGACGGCGTCGGCGACCCGGCCGCCGAGGGCAAGGATGCGTTCCTTGGCCTCGTCCCGGCTCATGGTTTCGAGGGTGCCGGTGAGCACGAAGGTCCGCCCGGCCAGGACGGCACCGCCCTCCCCTGCCGCCGTCGGCTCCTCGCCCTTGGGTGAAATGCCCAATTCCCGCAGGCGGGCGAGAATCGCCTGGCCCGTCGGCCCGGCGAAGAAATCGAGCAGGCTCTCGGCGGCTTTCGGACCGATGTCGGTCATGACATAGTCACCCTTTTTGCCCTTGGCCTCGCTGGTCTGGACCAGCCCCGCCGCCGCCAGGCGTTCGCCCAGTTCGGCAATCTCGGCCTCGGCCGCGCGGTACTGGCGCTGCAATTCCTGCTTCTCGCCGGGGCCAAGGGCGCGGTTGCGCACCGCGTTGGGATTGAGTTCGCGCAGGGCCTCCTGCCGGTCGAAGAGACGGACCAGATCGCGCAGCAGGGCGGAATCGGCGACGGCCTCGAGGTCGGGGTGGCAGGTGGCCACATGGCGGGCCATGGTGACGCCCACCTGGGGGATGCCGAGGGCGTGCAGCCAGCGGCCGAGGGGCAGGGTCCGCGCCCGTTCCACGGCCTCGCGCAGTTTGGCCGCGTTCTTCGCCCCGAAGACGCGGGGCTCCTCCTCGGTACCCAGATTCAACTTGCCCAGACTGTCGGCTTCGAGATCGAACAGATCGAGGGGTTCGCGGATCAGCCCGCGCTCGACCAGTTTTTCCGCCACAATGCCACCCAAGGCCTCGATGTCCATGGCGTTGCGGGTGGCGAAATGTTCGAGACGGCGGACGCTCTGCGCCGGGCACTGGAGATTGGGACAGCGGTAGGCGACGAATTCGGGATCGCGCTCGACCGGGCCGCCGCAGGAGGGGCAGGCCCCGCCGATGTGCCGGACCAGATCGAAGGGCGCCGTGCCCTCGGGCCGCAGCTCGGGGACGATCTCGACCACCTCGGGAATGACTTCGCCCGCCTTCTGGACCACCACCGTGTCGCCGACCCGGATGTCCTTGCGGCGAACTTCGTCCTCGTTGTGGAGGGTGGCGCGGGCGATGGTCGAGCCGGCCAGAAAGACCGGTTCGAGTTCGGCAACCGGGGTCAGCACGCCGGTGCGCCCCACCTGCACGGTGATGGCGCGGAGCAGGGTCCGGGCCTGGTCGGGCTGGTATTTGAAGGCTTTGGCCCAGCTTGGCGCCTTGGCGGTGAAACCGAGCCGCTCGCGCTGGGCGAAGTCGTCCACCTTGATGACCGCGCCGTCGATGTCGTAGGGGAACTGGCCGCGAATGCGGTCGAGTTCGCGGATGGCCGCCAGCATGGCGTCGAGGCCGCCGACCCGGGGGCTCCAGCTCTGGGTGCGGAAGCCGAAGCGGCGGAGGGTTTCCAGCAGCTCCGTCTGGCTCTGGAGTTCGAGGCCCCGGACTTCGCCCTGGGCGTAGCAGAGGATCTCGAGGGGGCGCTGGGCGACCACGCGGCTGTCGAGCTGCTTGAGGGTGCCGGCGGTGGCGTTGCGGGCGTTGGCGAACAGGGCCTCGCCCTCGGCCTCGCGCCGGGCGTTGAGGGCCGCGAATCCCGCCCGGCTCATGTAGACCTCGCCCCGCGCCTCGAAGACGGCGGGGGGGGAGGCGGTTTCCAGCCGCAGGGGCACGCCGCGAATGGTGCGGGCGTTGGCGGTGATATCGTCGCCCACCCGCCCGTTGCCGCGGGTCAGGGCCTGGACCAGAATCCCGTCCTCGTAGCGGAGGGAGATGCTGACCCCGTCCACCTTCGGCTCGATGACGTAGGCGGGCTCCGCGCCGCCCAGCCCCCGCTTCACGTACTCGTGGAACCGGCGCAGCTCGCCGTCCTCGTAGGTGTTGTCGAGGCTGAGCATGGGCACGGCATGGCGGCGCTCGACGAAACTGCCGAGCGGCTCGCCGCCAACCCGCTGGCTGGGCGAATCTAGGGTGACCAAATCCGGAAAACGGCCTTCGATATCGACCAGTTCCCGGTAGAGCCGGTCGTATTCCTGGTCGCCGATTTCCGGCTTCGCCTCGACATAGTAGAGCCGGTTGTGGCGATGCAGCTCGCGGCGCAGCGCGTCGAGACGGAGTTGGGCCTCTGCCCGGTCCATGTCGCCCCGCCTAGTTGACCACCTTGTTGAGGGCGTACTCGACGATTCCCTCGGCCCCGGCCTCGATCAGCTCGGGAATCATCTCGCGGACGATCTTCTCGTCCACCACGGTGGTGAGCGAGAACCAGGTGCCGTCGGAGAGGGGCGCCACGGTGGGCCGGTGCAGGGCGGGGAGGATGGCCAGGACGTTGTCGAGGTTGGCGCGGTTGACGTTGAGCATGAGGCCCACCTTCTGCTCGGCGGCGAGAACGCTGGTCAGCAGCAGGGCGAGCCGGTCGATCTTGCGCTTCTTGAACTCGTCCCGGTAGGCGTCCTTGTTGGCGATGAAGCGGGTGGTGGTCTCGCAGAGGGTGTCGACGATGCGCAGCTTGTTGGCGCGGAGGCTGGAGCCGGTTTCGGTGATCTCGACGATGGCGTCGGCCAGACGGGGGGGCTTGACCTCGGTGGCACCCCAACTGAACTCGACGTTGGCCTCGATGCCGTGCTTGGCGAGGTAGCGCTTGGTCATGCCGACCGCCTCGGTGGCGATGCGCTTGCCGGCCAGGTCGGCGGGTCCCTGGATGGGGGAGTCCTCCGGCACGGCCAGCACCCAGCGGAGGGGCTTGCGGCCGACCTTGCCGTAGACCAGCTCGGCCACCTCGACCACGTCGGCCCCGGTTTCCTCGATCCAGTCGTAGCCGGTGAGCCCGGCATCGAGGATGCCCTCGCCGACGTAGCGGGCCATTTCCTGGGCGCGGATGAGGAGGCACTCGATCTCGTCGTCGTCGATCGAGGGATAGTAGGAGCGGGAGGAGATGCTGATGGCGTAGCCCGCCTTCTTGAACATCTCGACCGTGGTTTCTTCGAGGCTGCCTTTGGGCAGGCCCAGGCGGAGGATGGCCATGTGCTGTCTCCTGGTCGGGGATGGGAGGGAAGTGGTCGCGCTTCGCTTGGTACTGTATCCCGCAGGACCGTCACCGCCAGTCTTGCCCGCTCATTCGAGGGCGAGGAAACGCTGCGTCCCGTGATCCTGGTCCGGATTGAAATGGGGGCTTGGCCCCTGCTCGCGAATCTGCTGCCAGAGGTCGAGAAACTCGGCGCGGGTGGCGAGGGAGGTCACCCGCGCGCGCAGCTCGCGGGGGTAGCCGCGCCCGACCAGGTAGGCAAGGATGATTTTGCGGGCGTTGCGCAGGGCGTTGCGCTCGCCGTAGAGGGGAATCATGCCTTCGACGTGTTCGCGCACGGCGGCGCAGATTTCCTCGTTGCCGGGGCGGGGGGCGGCGGGATCGGCCAGCTCCCGGAAAATCCAGGGGTTGCCGATGGCGCCGCGCGCGACCATCAGCCAGCGGCAGCCGGTGAGCCGGGCCAGTTCCTCGGCGTCGCCCCGCGCGAAGATGCCGCCGTTGGCGATCACGGGCACGGGGACCGCCTCGCGCACGGCGGCGATCACCGGGCAGGCCACCGGCCCGGCATAGATGCGCTCGACCACCCGCCCGTGGACGGCGATGGCGCGGACCCCGCATTCGGCCAGCCCCCGAGCCAGGGCCACGGTGGGCGCGGGATTCCGCTCGTCCAGCACACGGATTTTGGCGGTGACCGGGTGGACCGACGTCGCCACCAGGGCGGCGACGCAGCGCAGGGCGCGCTCGCGGTCGAGCCCGAGGGCCGCCCCCGCCCCCCGCTGGGTGACTTTGCGGACCGGGCAGCCGAGATTGAAGTCCACCACCTCGAACTGCCGCTCGTTGAGCAGCCGGGCGGCCCGGACGATCAGCTCGGGATCGGCCCCGAGCAACTGGGTGCCGAGCCAGACCTCCTCCTCGCCGCGCCGGAGGATAGCCTCGTTGTGGGGATTGCGGTAGGCGAGCGCGCCCGCGTCGACCAGGGCGGTGAAGGCGTAACGGCAGCCCTGGGCGCGGCAGGCGCGCCGGAAAGGCAGATCGGTGTAGCCCGCCAGGGGGGCGAGATAGACCCGCTCCCAGGGGGCGGCGGCTGGCGCTGGTTCGGTCATGGTGGATTCCGAAAAAACGCGCGCCGGGAAACGATGCTTCCCGGCGCGCGCAAGAGACAAGGGAGTGGAACGGGTCTAGCCCCGCCGGCTGCGCAGCCGCCCCTTCGACAGGAATCCGTCGTAATGGCGGG
>LVAZ01000546.1 GCA_001603055.1 Victivallales bacterium Lenti_02 | reverse complement strand
TACACTCAATCAGGCCAAATATGGGGCATTCCTAAGTTGCCCGCGACATTTCGTGCTGTTGCCGATGAGCCATCTGCACATGAAGGGATTCGTGGTGCCGGTTGGGGTGGAGGACGCGGCGGGGCTGGGGGCGCTGATGGTGCGGCGGTTCCGGGAGGTGGTGGAGCTGGGTTTGGCGACGGGGATCGCCCATCCCTTCCTGCCCTGCGGGCATGCGGAGAAGACCGACGCGATCATCGGGAGCATCGCGGACCGGGAGTTCCGGGAGTGTTTCGAGGCGGCCGCACGGGCCGGGGTGAGCATCGAGATCACGACCGGTTTCTTTCCCGCGCTGCGGGGGAAGTTGCAGCCGGGGTGGCGCGAGGATGTGTTTCTGCGGCCTCTGGCGCTGGCCCGGGACTGCGGTTGCTTTTTCCATTTCGCCAGCGACGCGCACACGCTGGCGGACGTGGGCAGCGTGCTGGGCTTGGCGCCCTACGTGGCGGAGCTGGGCCTGGCGGACCGGCACATCCATCCGCGTTTCCGGTAGGACGGGTCAGTTGCCGCTTTCGGGGAGCGCTTCGCCCTCGATGGTGGTGGCTTCCCTGCGGGCGGGGCGGATGCAGGTGAAGACGATGGCGGCGACGCCGAGCTGGCAGAGGGCGGTGGCGAAGAAGGGCATGCGGATGCCCTGGGTCTTCCCGAGCCAGCCGCCGAGGAAGGGGCCGGCGGCGAGGCCGAGCATGCTGATCGAGCCGGCGAAGCCGAAGGCTTTGCCCATGCTGTGGCTGGGGGCGGTCTGGCGGATGAAGGCGTTGGCGGCGGGCATCATGCCGGCCACGGCGAAGCCGAAGAGGATGCGGACGGCGTAGAGCATGGAGATGGTGGGGGCGAGGGCGGTGAGGACGGAGGCGCAGGCGGCGGTGGTGGCGGCGCCAATGAGGATGCGGCGGTGGCCCCAGCGGTCGCCGAAGTGGCCGAGCAGGGCGGCGCCGCAGGCCCCGCTGAAGGAGGCGATGCCGATGACCATGCCGGTGGTCTGGTTCTTGATGTCACCCCGGAGGGGGCCGAGGATGTCCCGGACCATCAGGGGAAGAATCGGGTTGGCGATGGAGTTGCTGAGGCGGACGGAGACGAGAACGAGGACGGCGGCCAGGAAGCCGGAGCTGGCGAGAAGCAGGCTGATGCCCTCGCGGGAGCTGGTCGAGCGCTGGGCCGCGCGGTCGAAGTTCTCCTGGCAGAAAAGGAGGACGAGGACGCCGCCGACGAGGAGGACCAGGGAGCCGGCCACAAAGGCGCCGCGATAACCCCATTGTTCGGCCACGAAGCCGCCGAGCAGGGGGCCCAGGCAGTTGCCGCCCATGACGGCGGCCTGCATCATGCCGAGGGCGAAGCCGCTGCGTTTCTCGGGGACGACTCCGGCCACCAGGGTGATGCTGGCGGAGACGGTGCCGGTGAGACTTCCTTGCAGCAGGCGGAGGATGACCAGGTCGCCGACGCTGCGGGCCATGGACATGCCGAGCATGATGCAGGCGCCGCCCACCATCGAGCGGACGACCATGGACTTGCGGCCGTATTTGTCGGCCAGGATGCCCCAGACGGGGGCGAAGATGGCGAGGGTGACGCCGGAGAGGCCCTGGAGAATCCCCGCCCACCAGGCCTGCTGCGCGTCGCCGACGATGCCGAGGTCGGCGAGGAAAAAGGGCATGAAGGGAAACGCGAGGCTGAACCCCATGAGGGAGATGATCTGCGCCACGAAAGCGGCGATGAAGGTGCGTTTCCAGGGAACCATGAGTTGCCTGCCTCCCGGGACGAACGGAAGCCCGGCCCAGCGGGGAGGCGCGCGGGCCGGGCCGGGAACGATGCGCTACTCGATGTCGGCCATGGTGGCGCCGACTTCGGCGAGGAGGTCGGCGCACTCGATCTTCTTGCCGCCGCTGCGGGCGCTGCGGAGCATGGAGTCGGTGAGGGTGGCGACGCGGACGCCGAAGATGAAGGGGACGCGGTTGACCTTGGTCTTTTTGCGGATGAGCTTGACGAAGTTGTCGCAGGGGCTGGTGGGCCAGGCTTTGGGCATGGCCAGGGGGATGTCGACCATTTCGCCCTTCTCGTTCCGGTGCAGGAGGCGGCGGCCATGGACGGTGCTCATCATCAGCTCACCCTTGGTGCCGACGATGCGGACGTCGTCGACGAAGCCGCTGGGGATGTCGCCCAGGATGAGGACGCGGCCGCCGGCGCCGTTGGAGAGTTCGACGTTGAAGCTGCCGTTGATTTCGACCTTTTTGCGGTCGCCCTTCTGGAAGCAGTCCACGTGGCCCTCGGCGGATTTGGGGAGGAGGCCGGTCATCCAGAGGAGGATGTCCTGGTAGTGGCTGCCGGAGTCGTTGACCTGGCCGCCGCAGGAGAACTCGGGTTCG
>LVAZ01000545.1 GCA_001603055.1 Victivallales bacterium Lenti_02 | reverse complement strand
GGGGGGGGGGGGAAGTTCTGGATTCTGCCAGTTGCCGGGGTCGGCTTTCGGACGCTTTCCGCATTTGTTGTCGGCCGCCGGATGATGGTAGATTTCCCGGAGGAAATGAACCTTCTCGGATGGAATGAAGATATCCCCACTCCGCTCGGCTTCAACAGAAAAACGGTACTAAACGGTACCAAAATGGCCATTTTGAGTAGGAAATGTTTTCCCCCCTCTGGTACCAACCCCATCGTTTCGATGGGGTTCTTTTTTGCCTGTAAACCGTTGCCAACCCCTCTGGCGAGGGCTCGAAAACCAAGACCGGTTTTTTGAAAGGAAAGCTCCTGCCAGTGGCGGGGTGTCGTCGCAAGACCGCCGTATTTCACTGGTCGGAAAAAGCTCGGTCAGCAGCGGATGGGGTCCTGGTTCTTCTCCTGCCACTCGCGCAGGGTACCCAGGAGGCGGGCGACGATGGCGTCGGCCTCGGCGCGGGAAATGGGCGGCGTGTAGAGCGGATTGTTGAACGCGCCCTGCTTCGGTTCGGGATCGGGGGGCGGCACCGGGCGGTCCGGGGTGGCAGGAGGGGGACAGACTCTGCCCTCGGCGTCACGCCGCCAGGAGGCGAGCAGGTCGTTGGTCTCCTGGGGGTCGTCGAGCAGGTCGAAGAGTTGAGTACGGCCGAGATGCGGATAGTGGATGATCTTGTAGCGTTCGTCGCGGGCCATGCGCATGCACTGGCGGTAGGCGGCGCAGATCGTCCCGCGCACGGTATCCCGCTGCCCGAGCACCACCTCGTGATAGCTGACGCCCTCGGCCGTTTCCGGCACGGGCAGTTCGAGCAGGTTGCAGAGGGTGGGGATGAAATCGTAGTGCCCGCACAGACAGGTGAGGTCGTGGCGCTCGCCGTGCGGGATGCCCGGCCCGGCCAGCAAAAGGGGCACGCGGGCGCTGTGCTCGTAAAGATTCTCCTTGCCCATCAGGCCGTGGCAGCCGCAGGCCAGGCCGTGGTCGGAGGTGAAGACCACCAGGGTGTCGTCCTCGAAACCGCGCCGCTTGAGGGTGGCGAGCACTTTGCCGATCCAGTAGTCGTGATGGCTGATCATCGCGTAGTAGTCGGCGCGGTGGCGGATCACCTCCTGCTGGCGGCGGGGGAATCCGGCCAGGCGCTCGTCCCGGATCATCATGTCCCCGTTGTCGAAGGGATGCTCGGGGAGGAAGTTCTCGGGCAGAGGCGGCAGCATGTGGTCGTACATGCTCATCCACGGCTCGGGACAGATGCGGGGGTCGTGAGGGGAATGCAGGGCCACGTAGCAGAACCACGGCTGGTCCAGGGGTGCCCGGTCGACGAATTCCGCCGCCCGCTCGCAGATCAGCTCGGTGCTGTGGCCGGTGACCAGCTCGTCGCCGTCGTGGTAGCTGAACATCTGTCCCGAGTAGGGAGCGGCGAGATCGCCGGGGAAGACGAAATGGGTTTCGTGGTAGCCCCGGTCGCGGGGGTGCCCGTCGTTGTGCCATTTGCCCACATGGCAGCAGTGGTAGCCCGCTCCGGCCAGAAGCTGGGGCAGGAGGGTCAGGGAGCCGTCGATGGGCCGCCCGAACCAGTCGCAGCCATTGCGCAGGGCGGTGCGCCCGGTGAGCAGTTCCGCCCGTCCCGGCGTGCAGACGGGAACGGTGGTGTAGGGC
Organism: Victivallales bacterium Lenti_02; assembly: GCA_001603055.1. Classification (GTDB taxonomy): domain Bacteria; phylum Verrucomicrobiota; class Lentisphaeria; order Oligosphaerales; family Lenti-02; genus Lenti-02. Next base: position 926 of record LVAZ01000545.1, on the reverse strand, counting down.
CGCAGGAAAACCCCGCGCTCGGCCAGCGCGTCCAGCCGGGGAGTATGAATGTGCGGGTTGCCCAGCGCCCGGATCGTGTCGGGAGTCTGGTCGTCCATGATGAAGAGCAGCACATTGGGACGGCGGGACATGATTGATCCCTTGGTATGGAGTGAGCACAACCGGAAAACTGCTTGACAAGCCAGCCGTTCAGCGTTGGCGGAGGCGACCGTCGGGGGGAACCCAGGAGGGTTCGTCGGTGAGCACCAGGGCATCGTAGCGGATGTTGGCGGCGAGCCGGTCCAGGGTCAGGGTGTGGGTGCCTGCGGGCAGGACGACCCCTTGCAGGTTGGCGGAACCGGGCCAGGCCCAGGTCCAGAGCCGGGCCGCGAGAGGGTGGTCCGGCGCGAGGAAACTGTCGGGCACATGCAGGTCCGTGTGGCCCCCGCCGAGAGTTTCGAGGACGGTTTCGTCGCCGAGGCGGACGCGAAGATTCTGGCGGGCCTCGCCGCCGCGGTTGCCGTCGCCCCGGTGCAGATAGCGCAGCCAGAGGTAGTAGGTTCCCGTGCGCGGGATGTCGACGCGCCAGGCGACGGTGTTCTCTTCGGGTTTCCGCAGCACCAGATAGGCCGAACCGTAGGTCGCGGCGCCCTCTTTGCGCTCGAACTCGCCGGTGGTTTCGGCGGCGGCAAACGCCAAGGAGAGCAAGACAGGCTCCGGCGCGGGCGGGGTGATGGCCCGGGCAATGGCGGGACTGCTCTCGTTGCCCCGGCGGTCAACCACGGTGACGGCGTACTGGTAGACGGTGCCCGCCTTCAACCCCCAGTCGGTGAACGATGGTTCCGTGGGCGAGCCGACCAGGAAACGCTGGGTTGGCGCGACGGTGGACCCGGTCGCGGCGTAGACGTTGTAGTGGGAGAGGGCGGGATCATTGGCCGCCTGCCAGG
>LVAZ01000076.1 GCA_001603055.1 Victivallales bacterium Lenti_02 | reverse complement strand
GTTGGCGCGGGGTGGCCGTTGCGGTCTGCGCGGCGCTGGTGGTGGCGGGCGGGTTCCTGGCGAGGGGGCGGTTGGCGGCGGCGGCGGAGGAGGATATCCGGCCGCCGCTGTATGCGGGCACGCTGCGCCTGGTGGCGGAACACCCGATTCTCGGGGTGGGGCCGGGCAATTTCCGGCGGGAGTATGCCGGGCGGCGTTCCCGGGAGCATCTGTCGCGGCGGGTGGCGGCGGAGGTCACCGAGCATCCCCACAACGAGCTGCTCCGGGTGGCGGTGGAACTCGGCGTGCCGGCGGCGCTGGCCTGGGCGGCCCTGATCGGCTTCGCGATTTTCAGGATCGGTCCGGGACGGCGTCCCAGCCAGCGGGCCTGCCACTTTTCCGCCTTCGTGCTGTTCGCCCACGGCCTGCTGGACAAGCCGCTGGTGATGCCGCCGACCAGCCTGCTGGCGGTGCTGTTCGCCGGCTTGCTGCTGCGCGCGCGCCTGCCGGTCCGTCTGACGGCTGCCACCGGGGGACGGTTGGCCGTGCAGGGTGTGCTGGCGGTTCTGATGGTTGGCCTGGGGGGGTATCTGACGGTGGTCGAGGTCTCGCGGGGCGCCTTGTTCCGGCAGGCCGCGCAGGCGGAGGCGATCGGCGAGAACGAGCGGGCCTACCGGGCCTTCGCGCTCGCCAGCAAGGTCGATCCCCGGGATGTGCGGACCCATGCCTACGCGGGAATTTGCGCGAACGAACGTCTACAGAATCCGGAACTCGCTCTGCCGCATCTGGCCAGGGCCTGGGAGCTGGAGCCGAATTTCGCGCATCTGAACGGCGAGATCGCCCGTGCCCTGGGGCGGTCGGGGAACCATCAGGAAGCCTTGCCGTTCTTCCTCCGCGAGACGGAACTTTTTCCCTTCCACCTGTCCGGTTGGCGGGACTTGTTCGTCTGCGGGTTGCAGACTGGCGGCATGGTGGACCTATTGTGGGTGCAGGACGAGATATGCAGTCTGCGCATGCGGCGGGTCGAGGGGGTGTTGCGGCAACTGACGGGCGACGGGGAGAAGGCGGCCCGGCGGCTGGCGGCGGCTTTCGCGCTGGCGGCGGAGGGGGGCGAGCCGGGGCAGGAGCAGGAGGCTCTCGCCCATGCCGGGCAACTGGCCGTCGATTTGAGCCTTGCCGTCCTCGAGGGCAACCGCCCGCCGGGCATCCTGCGGCAGTACGGTCCCGAGGACATTCGTTTCTGGCAGACGCGAATGAAATGGCGGAACGCCTGGCTGCACTGCCGCGCCGATGCGGCCGCCCTGGTGGAGGCCTGGAACCGCCTCCCGGGGGATCGGCGGTCGGCGGGATTCGCCGAATTCGCCGAGTCCGCCGGCTGGCTGGCGTTGGTGGTCGAGACGGTTCCCGAGTGCGTCGAGCTGCAGCGGGAGGGGGAATCGTTCCTGGTGGTGCCGTCGGGGAGAGGTATTCAGCGGGGGACCATCGAGGAACTGGTTGCCGATGCGGCGCTGCGGGAACGGCTGGGGGTGCGCTTTCCCGGCGAGCGGATCGGGGTGCGGCTGGTTTTCGGCGAGCTGCGGTTCTACGAGCGGACCCAGCATCTGGGCTACGTTCTGCATCGTCTGCTGCCCACCAGCATGCCGGAAGTCTACCGGTCCCCTTCGGCGATGTACTATGCGGTGCAGTACCGGTTCCGTCAGGCGGGCGTGAAGGTGCAGGTCGGGCTGGAGGCGGTTCCCGAATAGGAGACGGCCATGAATCGTTGGGTGCTTCCGGTGGGCGGGTTGTTGGCGTTGGCCACGGTGTGGGCTGGCCCCCGGCTCGAGAGCCTCGACCTCATGCGGGACGCCTGGCCGCGCGCCTTTTTCTTCCGGGTGGCCGAGGGCATGTCCGCGAATCCGCGGGTTGCCTACGAGGACTGGCAGAGCCAGATGGGACGCCTGCAGGGGATCATGGGCAAGTGTCTGGACGAGGAGATTCCGGGCCGGTCGCTCCGGAACGTGCCGAATTTCACCCAATTCAAGGCGGACCATCCCCGCCAGGCCGTGCTGCTGCACTACAACGGCAACGCCCGCGATCCCCGCGACGGAACGGAAGACTTTTTCGCCGGGCATTGGCTGTACTACAACGGCACGACCCTCACCGCCGATGTCCCCGCCGTCGCCGGGGAATGCGACGTGCCGGTGGCCGACCCGAGCCTGTTCCGGACGAACATGGGGCGCTATCAGGACAAGAACGAGGATATCGGGCTCTGTCTGCTGGATGCCGAGGGCCGTCCCGACTGGTCGCGGGCGGAGCAGGTGGAGCTGCTGGCGGTGGACCTCGAACGGAAGGTGCTGCGGGTGCGGCGGGGGTGTTTCGGCACCGAACCCATGGCACTGCCTGCGGGTCGGGCCTACGCGGCGGCGCACATGACCGAGGGGCCGTGGGGGAAGCGGAACAATCTGCTGTGGTTCTACAATTATTCGACCCGCAGTCCGCGCGACGGGCAGGGGAGGCAGTGCGCCGAGGTCCTGCTGGCGGATTTGGCGGGCGAATTCGGCCCGGAGGGAAGGCTGGCGGCGTTCGACGGTCTTGAGTTCGATGTGTTGTCCCATCAGCATCTCGGCAGTGGAAGGCGGGGTCCGGACATGGACGCGGACGGCAAGCCGGACGGCGGCATGTTCGCGGGGGTGAACACCTATGGCGTCGGAGTCTGGCAGTTCCTGGCCGGCCTGCGTCAGCGGTTGGGCGAGGACCGCCTGATTCTGGCCGACGGGCACGGCCCCAATCATCAGCGCGGCTTCGGCCTGCTGAACGGCATCGAGAGCGAGGGCTGGCCGACCCTGAACGATTTCGCGGTGGAGGACTGGTCGGGCGGTTTGAACCGGCATGCCTTCTGGCGGCGGCATGCCCGGCCCCCCGTGTTCAACTACGTGAACCACAAGTTCATCGACGGCGGCGAGGGGCAGTTGCCGGATATTCCCTTCAGCCGCCACCGGCTGGTGCTGGCGGCGGCTTTGTTCACCGATTCGGCGGTGTGCTACAGCTTTGCCCCGCCTGCCGTGAAGGGCGAGCCGTTCCCGGTGTGGGACGAGCTGTGGCAGGGCACGGAACGCAGGGTGGCCTGGCTGGGCAAGCCGCTCGGTCCGGCCCGTCATTTGGCGGCGGCACAGCC
>LVAZ01000544.1 GCA_001603055.1 Victivallales bacterium Lenti_02 | reverse complement strand
ACGGTCTACAGCCCGGCAATCAGCCGTTCCAGCCGCCGCCCGTACTCGACATAGTTGGCGAAACGCACCTCGCCCTCGCTCTGCACCGACTCGTCGTGGAACACCACCGCCAGGTGCGGCTCGATGGAAATGCCGCCCGCATAGCCGGAACCGATCAGGTCGGCGAGAATCTCCGGCACGTCGCCGTGCCCCTCGCCGGGATAGGTGAACCGGGTCTTCCCCGCCGCCGCGTCCCAGATGCCGTCCTTGATGTGGATGTAGGCCACCTGCTCCTTCACCATCTTGTAGAAGGTGTAGGCGGACTGCTTGGGATAGGGCGCGGGCTTGCTGCGGTCGTCGGTGAAAACCGGATTGCCCGTGTCGAAGACCAGCTTCAGACCGGGGACGTTCTCCAGCAGGCGCAGGGTGTAGGTGTAGCCCATACCGCCGTAGTTCATGCAGTTCTCGTGGACCGGCGTGATGCCTTCCTCGCCGAACATCCGGCACAGCTCGCGCACCCGCCGGAACCGCTCCTCCGCCATCTGGTCCTCGGGGCCGCGGTCCTTGAGCACCGCGAAACTCATGATGCGCACCAGCTTGGTCCCCAGCCGCTGCATCCGGGGAATCGCCCGCCGCGCCTCGGCCAGCGAGGAATCGAAGGGATCGGTGATCTGCTTGCCCCAGTTGGCGATGCTCGAACCGAAGCAGTTGATGCTCACTCCCGCTTCCTGGAGCGCGCCGTAGACCGCGTCGAACTCCGCGTCGGACAGATCGTGGATGTTCTTGCCGTCGATATTGCGGGACTCGATCCGGCTCCAGCCCAATTCCTTGGTGGCCCGAATCTGGGTCGCAATGTCCTTGCCCGCCTCGTCGGCGAAACCGGTGAAATATCCCTTGAACTGCATAGGAAGCTCCTGATTGGAAAAAGGATGGAATAAACTCGCTAGCCGAGGATGCGGGCCACCAGGGCCGCCTTCTCGGCCGCCTCCGCCGGATTCAGCGCGCCCGCCTTGTAGGCGATGCGGACCATTTCGCCGGGGCCAAGGGTGCGGATGTTGCCCTTGGCCTTCTCGGCGCTGTAGCCCTCCGGCTCCGCCGTCGCGGGCAGGGCCATGCCCATCGCCCCCTGGTCGCCGTTGCTGGCGATCCAGCGGATCAGCTTGTCCAACTGGTCCGGGCGGTGCGCCACATAGTCCGCCCCCCCATCCGGCAGCATCTGGAGGGTGTGCGCCCAGCCTGCCGCGTCGGTCTGGTAGTCCAGATAGAAACAGACTTCCGGATCGAAGGGCAGGTCCTTGCTGAACACATTGTGCTGGCCCGGATTCCGCGCCAGTTCGCCGAGAAACTCGCGGTAGCCCGGCTTCGGCTTCACATGGGAGGGAATGCTGGACCGCACCCGGACATGCTCGGGGTCGCACGGCGCGCTGTACACCAGCCGGGCCTGCTCGACCGGGCGGAAGTTGACGTGCGCCAGATACATCCACTCCATGGGCGTGGTCTTGTGGTTGGCGATTTCCAGGGACACATCGAGCACCCCGGAATCGGGCCGCAGCTTCACCAGCGGGGTCGCGGTGTAGTTGCAGGTGAAGGCCACCGTGTGCCGGTAGCTTCCCCCCAGAGCCAGATAGCGGCCCTCGCCGTCCTCGCCCAGTTCCAGATAGGCCGTCTGGTAGGCCGCGTTGGGCAGCTCGCCGTGCAGCGGATGCGAATCCCCCGCCGACGGCACCCCCATCGCCGTCGCCCCGCAATGCAGCAGGAAGGCACCGTAGCTATCCAGATACCCAACCCCCGCACGGGGCTGGTCGAACATGGATTTCATGGTCAGTTCCCGACCATAGAAATGGGCCGACCAAATCTGCTGGCCCTGCCAGGGCAGCAGCGTGATCGAACCGACCGTGTTCTCCAGACGGAGCGCGCAGACTCCGCTCGGATAGCGGAAGCCAACGGCCCGGAACGGACCGCATTCGAGCAGAACCGACTCGCGTTCCCCGAACTGGGCGGGACACAGGGCGATGATGGCGGAATCCATAGGCATGGAGGTCACTCCTTGGCTGGCGTGGAAAGGACATGGCGCATCTTCATACCATGCCCTCTCCCCTGCTCCCATCAAGTTCCCGCGCACCCTACGGATGCAGCCGCGTCCAGGCGCACTCGACGATCCGCCGCAGCAAGTCCCGGTAGCCGATGCCCGCCGTGCGGGCCGCCAGCGGGAAATACGAACTCTGCGAAATCTCCGGCGGCAGCAGTCCCGCCGGGGAATTCACCTCGAGGACATAGGGCCGTCCCTGCCGGTCGCAGCGGATGTCCACCCGGCAGAGGTCCCGGATGCCGAGCGCCGCCCAGGTGTCCCGGCAGATACCCTCCACCCGAGCCAGCAAATCCCCGTCCATGGGCGCGGGGCAGAGCAGATAGTCCTCCATCCCGGCGGATTCCTCGAGAATCCACTTCACCTCCAGGGAGTCGATCTTCTCGTAGCCCTCGGGCAGCCGCTTGTGGTTCGGCTCGATCGGCGGCAGCACCTGCGGCGGATTGCCCAGCATCGCCACCGAAAATTCCCGCCCGGAAACAAACGGCTCGACCATCACCGCCGACCCCAGCCCCTCCAGCACCCGCGCCGCCTGGCGGGCCAGTTC
>LVAZ01000543.1 GCA_001603055.1 Victivallales bacterium Lenti_02 | reverse complement strand
TCAGGGAGCCAGGAGGTCGGCGATGGCCTGCTGTTCCTCGGCCAGGGCCTTCTCCCGCTTGGCGCTGAAATAGCGCCAGCGCTCCCAATCCTTGTCGTTCCAGAGATTGGCTTCGGTATAGTCGCCGCAGAAGGGCACGAGCAGGTCGATCCAGCAGCGGAGGAGATCGAGTTCCCGGCGGTCGAGCTGGACGCCTTGGTGTCCGGCGGCGAGCATGGCGGGCAGACGGCTCCGGGCCGCGCCCGCCGAATAGGGTGGCAGCATCTCGGCGGGGGATTTGGCGCTGATCCAGTTGACCAGCTCGGTCGAACGCCCGCGCCAGTCCTCGCCGTCCTCGACGGAGGCCGTCAAGGCCAGATAGGCGTCGGACCACTGGCGTTTGCTGGTGCCGGTGCGGTTGGCGTCGCCCCGCAGGCTGAAAGCGACCGGCTCGGCGGTGGCGGGCGGCGGCGGGGGGACCGGCGCGGCCAGCAGGGCCACATCGATATACTGCCCGCCCGCCGTCTGGTGGCAATGGACGGCCAGATGGTTCACGCCGGGACGCAGGGCGGCCAGGGCCTCCGGGGCCAGCGGGAACAAGCGATACTGGGTGATGTAGCCCTTGGCGCCCATCGCCCGGACCCCGTTCACCAAGACCTCGACATCCTCGTCGTGGCAGACTTCGAGGGCGAAGCGGAGACTGGCGGGGTCCGCGTCGAGGACGAAAGTCCGGCGGAGCCAGATGTCAGGGGTCAGCCACTGGTCGCCGACTTTCCCGCCGGGGGTGCCGGGACGGCCGAAGCCGCCGGTCCCTTCGGCCCAGGCAGCGTCGGCGAAATCGGGCGCGGTCCAGTTCGCCTCGGGACGGCTGGTGGTCCAGCGCCAGCGAGCCTCGCGGGGGGAGAGGGCGCGGCGACCGGCTTCGGGCAGAATCGCGGCCGCCGCCACGCTGGGGACGGCGCGGTCGCGGTCGTGGTGGCAGCGGATGCAATGCCGGTCGAGAATCGGCTGGATTTCGCGGGGGAAACTGAATCCCCGGGGCGGTCCGTGGAAGGGTTCGAGGGACAGCGGCCCCAGGCGCATGGCTTCGGTCACGCCGGCGATTTTCGGCGGGGCAGCGTTCTTGGATTCATGGCAGCCCACGCAGGAGAAGACCTCGCCGGGTTGCAGGGTGGACCAGCTCCGCATGGTCTGCACCACGTTGCCCTCGCGGTCCACCGCCTGGAAGTAGACGGGGCTGCGGGCGGGCACGGTGAAGCAGGCCGAGCCGTCCGCCTGGACCGGGGTTTCGCCCAGCACGTCCTTGACGTCCCAGGAGCCGAAGCCGGTGGCGACGGGGGTCATCGAGTGGGTGCCGTTGCGGTTGAAGCCGACGGAGGCGGTGCGGTAGCGCAGGGCCACCACGCGCAGGCGGGCCACCGTGCCGCGAGGAATCCCGGCAAGCCCCGGCCCCACATGGATGTCCTGCATGTAGAAGGTGCCGGTGTCCCGGCGGTAGTCCACCAGACTGGGGCGGACGGGAGGCAGCGGGCGGGGACGGACCGGCACGGGCTGGTTGCAGGAGACCTTGGCGTCCCAGGCCAGCAGCTCCCGCTGCCCGTCCGCCCGCAGGTAGTAGAGACCGAAGGGGCGGACCAGACGATGGTTGCGGTTTCCCGCATGGGGCGAGTAGGCGACGAGGAACTCGCGCTCGTTCAGCGGATAGGGGTACTGGAACTGCTCGCCGTCCTGGCCGTAGGCGTCCACCCGCGCGGTTTTCGCCGGGCGGACGGGGGCGAGCATGGTGATGCCCGCCGCGTCCTGGCGGGACACGCCGGGATCGATCAGGGCCAGCTTGCCGCGCTGGTCGCAGTGATGGCCCGAAAGAATGCCCACGATCCGGCCGCTGCCGGGAATCCCGCGCGCGTGCAGGATCGAGGTGGGAAAGGTCGAGTTGTTGGCGTACATCTCGGTCTGCCCGGTGCCGTCGGCGTTCATCACGAACAGGGGCTGGGTGAAAATCTGGTCCCGGTCGTTGTAGTCCCAGCGGGTGTAGAGGACGCGCCCGTCGGGGAGGACGGTGGGGTAGTTGGTGTGGACCTGGTCGTAGCCGATCCGGCGGATGCGGCTGCCGTCGGCGGCGCAGAGGAAAAGATTGCTCACCTCGGTCCAGTAGCAGTCCACGGTCTGGATGCAGCGGGTCGAGCTGAAGACGATGTTGCCATCCGGCAGATAGGCCGGCTCGTAGTCCGCGTAGCCGAGGCCATGGGTCAGTTGGCGGACCTCCCGGCTGGCCAGGTCCATCTCGTAGAGGTGGTAGTCGTCCTGGCGGTCGGACTTCTTCCAGGCGAAGAGGAGGCGCTTGCCGTCGAAGGAGACTTCCGGGTCGCGGATCACGCCCTGCGGGTCGTCGATGAGGGTCTCCAGCTTCACCTCGCCGTCCTCGATCCGGGCGAGCATCAGGGCGCTGCCGGGTTTGAAATGGCGTTCGCTCTGGGCATCGGAGAGCCCCTCGGTATAGGCGTAGTGGGAGCCGCCGAGGTCGTAGTGTTTGGTGAACACGAAGACTGGGCAGATTTTTTCGAGATCGGCGAGGCGTTCGCGCCGCCGGGCGCGGGCGATGGCCAGATAGCGTTCGAGCGGGTCTTCCGCAGCGGGGAACTCCCCGCCTGCGGCGAGTTCGGCCAGCGCCCGCTCGGCCAGGACGGCGGGGGTGGTCGCCGGATCGCCGCCGCTGTCGCGCAGCCACCAGTCGGTCTCGACCGGGAACTGGTCCCAGAGGGCGAGAACGCGCTCCGGGCCGGGCGCGGCGGCCCGGAACTCCCGAACCCAGGGCGAGGGGTCCGCCCGGAGCATGCCAAGCAGAAGCAGGAACGAGAGCGAAACTGCGGCTTTCATGCGTCCCTTCCGGGCCAGCGCCGGTCGCGCCAGGGCGAAACGAGGGGTTCGGGACCGGGGCAATGGGGTTTGCCGTCGCGGACCCAGCCGCAGTCCCGCCGGGTCAGTTCGCAGGTCAGATATCCCAGCCAGCGGGCGACCTCGTCCTGGCGGGCGGGTTCGGCGAAGAGGTCGCGGGTCTCGCTGCGGTCCTGTTCGAGATCGAAGAACTGGTAGAGATCGAGCCGGGGAAGCCAGACCAGCTTGCGGCGGCCGTCGGTGACATAGTGCATTTCCTGCTCCGGCGAGTAGCAGGTGCAGTGTTCGCCGTGGATGTACTCGCGCCAGGAAGCGGCGGGATTTTCGAGCAGGCCGCGCAGGTCGCAGCCGTCCACCGTGTCCGGCACGGCGACCCCGGCGACCCCGAGTAGAGTGGGCATGATGTCGCGGAGTTCGGCCA
>LVAZ01000075.1 GCA_001603055.1 Victivallales bacterium Lenti_02 | reverse complement strand
TGTAATGCGGGGTATTGGTGGGAACTCGATTGTATGGCTCGCCATTGCCGGAGTTCCGCTCCACCCATTCCCCCGGATCGGTGACGGGGGCATTGGTGATGAATCCCGTGTCGCAGAAGATCATGGCCGCATGGGGTTTGGGCACGCTGCCGATTTTCCGGGTCGGCCCCGTATAGCCGAAAATGGCGTGATTGTGGCCGATACCATAGTTGTTGTACGAGGAGGACGGACAGGCACCGATCGTTGTCGCGGTGTTGCCCACTCCCTGGGTTCGGTCAAAATATACGCTCCACCACTCGAACGCTGTGCCAGCCGCGTTGCTCATCCGGCTGGGCATGACCCAGTCGTTCCAGTCGTTGGTGTACATGGCGGCGTAGAGGCCGAGCTGCTTGTGGTTGCCCATGTGGGTGGCGCGGGCCTTCTCCCGCGCCTTGCTCAGGGCGGGCAGCAGCATCGAGGCCAGTATCGCGATGATCGCGATCACCACCAGCAGCTCAATCAGGGTGAAGCAGTTCATGGAGGAAGATCGCTGTCGCATGGTCGAAGCTCCTATGTACCAAAGATGGCAAGAAAACCCAAAGGCGACCGGGAAATGCCAACATTTTGCTAGTATTGTGCCATATCCCTCAATGAAATGCAACTTTCGAGCGGCATATCCTGCCGACTTACAGGGCGTCCCAGACGCAGTCGGGAGCGCCGGAGGCGGGACCGATCATCTTCTCGATGCGGTCGCGGGTGACGGAACCGTCGGCGTTGGTCCAGTTGAGCTGCTTGTCATGCCGTCCGAAGGGTCGCCAGGGGTCGGTGTTGTAGTAATCGAGGTTGGTGGGCACCCGGTTGTAGGCCTGGCCGCCGCCGCTGCCCGTCTCCACCCAGTCGCCGGGTTCGCGGTCCTTGGTCGCGTCGGTAATCAGCCCCGTGTCGCAGAAAATCATGGCGGCATGGGGCTTGGGCAGGCTGCCGATTTTCCGGTAGCTGGTGGTGTGGTAGCCGAAGATGTGGTGGTTGTGGGCGATGCCGAACGAGGTGTACGAGGCGGAAGGACAGGCACCGATGGTGGTCGAGACATTGCCCAGATGCTGGGTGTCCTGGAGATAGGTATTCCAGTAGATCATCCCCGTCCCGGCCGCATTGCTGGTCCGGCAGGGGAAGATGTAGTCGTTCCAGTCGTTGGTGTACATGGCGGCGTAGAGGCCAAGCTGCTTGTGGTTGCCCATGCACTGGGTGGCGCGGGCCTTCTCCCGCGCCTTGCTCAGGGCGGGCAGCAGCATCGAGGCCAAAATCGCGATGATCGCGATCACCACCAGCAGCTCAATCAGGGTGAACGACTTGCGGGAAAATGCTCTTCGGCGCATGGCTACTCTCCTTTGCGTTCCATCTCGGGGGGAATCCACAGACTACGAAAACGGCGGCAGGCGCCTTCCCTACCGTTTAGTATAGACGTGCCCCACAAAGGAATGCAAACCTGCCGCCGGAAATCTTCTAGGCCAGCGCCTGGAAACGCTGAACCCAGAGGGGCAGGCCCTCGGCGATGGGCACGACCTTCTCGATCTCGTATTCAAGGGCGTAGTCGCCGGCGTAGCCGTCGGCCTCGAGGGTGGCGATACACCAGGCCCAGTCGATGTCGCCCTCGCCGAACATGGTCCGCTCGTAGCCCTGCTCGGTCCAATGGCTGTCCTTGACGTGGACATGGGTGATCCAGCCCTTGAAGAGGGGATAGGCCTCCTTGTAGTCCACCTTGCAGGCCATCAGGTTCGCCGGTTCGTAGAGAATGCCGAAATAGGGGGAATTGACGGCGCGGACCAGGGGCATGATCGCCTCGGGATTGCCGGCGATGCTGCCCTTGTGGTTTTCCATGCCGAGATAGACGCCCTTGCTCCGGGCGTAGGCGGCGGCCTCGCGGAAGAAGGGGATCAGACCCTCGACGATGGCGGGGTCCTCGCCATGGCCGGGACAGACCCGGATCGAGCGGGCGCCGAGGAAGGCGGCGTGGTCGATGGCGCGGGTCATCTCGAGCATTTCCGCCGCGTAGCCGACCTCGGCGATCTTGCGGCCGGGATAGGTGCCGAGATTGGCGATGGTCAAGCCGTAGGCCGCCGCCTTGGCCTTGAGCGCGGGAATGTCGCATTCGGCGGGGTCGTTCGAGTAGTTGGGCAGACCGCCCCAGAGGTCCACCTTCCGGCAACCGGCACCGGCGATGATCTGGAAGGTAAGGTCGAGGCTTTCGAGGCGGACGGCGTAGGTGCAGGCGGAGATACGGTCGGGATTCATGGGAGGCTCCGGATTATTTGCCTATGCAGAAGCGGGAAAAGACGATGTCGAGAATATCGGGATCGGCGGTGCGCCCGGTCATCCGCCCCAGCTCGGTCTGGGCGGCGCGCAGGGCGGCGGCGACCAGTTCCCAGGCTTCGCCGTCGAGGGCGGCCTCGGCGGCGGCGAGGGATTCGGCGGCGGCGGCGAGGCAGCGCCCGTGCCGGGCGCTGACGGCCACCTCGGACTCGCGGTGGTGGGGGGTCTGCCAGACAAGGCGCTCGATGGCGTCGAACAACTCGCCGAGGCCCCGCCCGTCGAGGGCGCAGGTGGGGATGGCTCCGGCGGGCGGGTCGCAGGCATCCCGGTCGCATTTGTTGGCAACCACGAGAACGGGGCCGGCAAAGGTGTGTTCCCCGGGGTGCCAAGCCTGGCCCGCATAGGGCTGGGAACCGTCCACGATCCAGAGCACCACCTGGGCCTGCCGGATGCTGGCGCGGCTGCGTTCGATTCCGCTCCGCTCGATCAGGTCGTTGGCCTCGCGGATGCCCGCCGTGTCCACCAGCCGGACGGGAATGCCCCGGATATGGGCGAGTTCCTCAAGGGTGTCGCGGGTGGTGCCGGGGATTTCGGTGACAATGGCGCGGTCGCGCCCGAGAATGGCGTTGAGCAGGCTCGACTTGCCCACGTTGGGGGGGCCTGCCAGCACCAGGACGATGCCCTGGCGCAGAATCTCGCCCTCGGTCTGGGAATCGAGTAGCTCGCGGCAGGCGTCCCCGGCGCGGTCCAGCCCGGCGCGGAGGCTGGCGGTCGGTTCCCAGTCCAAATCCTCCTCGGGGAAATCGAGCCGGGACTCGATCTCGGCGAGCAGGTCGGCGAGCCCCTCGTCGAGTTCCCGGACCCGTCGGCCGAGCAGGCCGCCGAGCTGGCGGTTGGCCAGATGCAGGGCCGATTCGCTCTGCGCGCCGATCAGATCGGCCACCGCCTCGGCCTGGGTCAGATCGAGACGGCCGTTGAGAAAGGCCCGCTTGGTGAACTCCCCGGGCTCCGCATGGCGGCAACCCGCTTCGAGCAGGGCGAGCAGAACCAGGCGCGCGCCCAGCGCCCCGCCGTGGCAGTGCAGCTCGACCACGTCCTCGCCGGTGAAGCTGTGCGGCCCCGGCATGTACACCGCCAGCACCTCGCCGTCGAGCACCCCTCCGGCATTGCGGGCCACTCCCAAACGCAGGGTGCGGCAGGGCGGCGAGGCCAGAGGCGCGGCCCCCTGCCAGACCCGCTGGCCCGCGGCGACGGCCTCGGGACCGGAAACGCGGATCACCGCCAGCGCGCCGCCCAAGGCCGTCGCAAAGGCGGCAATGGTGTCGGTCTCGCTGGCGTTGAGGCGGGAAATCTCGTTCATGCTCGGGGTGTCCATGTCGCCTGCGAATGTGATTCCGTTTTGAAAAAAGGCCAGCGGTTTGCCTGCGGTCGAATGGGGAGGCATGTTGGTCACCTTTCGTTCACTTTCAGGAGTCGCCCGATGCGCATTCTATCCCTTGTCCTTGCCCTGCCGCTGCTGTCCGCCGCCGCCCCCCGTCCCATTGTCTTCCAGGCCGAAGCGCTGCCCTATCACGGGGACTGGCAGACGGCGGGCGAAACCGGGGCGCTCGGCAATCTGGCCCTGATCGCGCTGGACGAGGCGGCCACCCGGCCCGCCGTCGGCTTCGTCCCCATTCCCGAGGCGGGGCAGTGGCGGCTCTGGGTCAGGAGCAAGGACTTTCCCAAGGACCGCCCCGGTTTCCGGCGCTTCGCCGTGGAAATCAACGGCCAGCGGGCAACGCCCGAGTTCGGCGCGCACGGGGTGGACAAGCCGGACGGGCGGGAATGGGCCTGGGAAGACGGCGGCGTCTTCGACCTGCCGGCCGGGCCGGCTCTGGTGGCCCTGCTGCAAGTGACGCCCTGGTGCCGGGCGGACGCCCTGGCCCTGGTGCCCGTCGGCGGCACCCTGCCCGCTTCCGCCTCGGCCCTCGAGGCCGCGACCATCGTTCCCGCCGCCGCCGCGACGGCACCGACAGCCGGCGAAGAGGCCAAGACTCCGCTTGCCCGCGATACAGGGCGCGAACTCGCCCGGATCGAGAACGAGCATCTGGCCCTGATCTTCACCGAGGGCGAGGCGGCTGGCCAACCCTGTGTCATGCTCCGCGCGGACGCCCGTCGTGGGGATGGATGGAAAAACCTCCTGCCCGCCCGCCCGGAAGTCTACAATGTGCTGGTGGCCAACGAGAGTCTGCAAATCGACACTCGCCGGGCCGGCATTCTGGTGAACTGGACCATGACGGCTCAGCCCGTCACCGTCGCCCACGGAGCCACGAGCTACGAGACCCGCGTCACCGCCGCCACCGGCAATCCCGAGGCCTGCGGCGAAATGCTCGCCTTCCAGCCGACCGCCTGCCACCGGGTGGGCGGCGCGGTGGAACTCGCCGCCGAAGGCCCGGCAGGCACGGTGCGCGCCCGCTGGGAACTGCGGCAAAAAGACGCCTTTCCCGTCCTCGATCTCGCCTTCTCCGCCCGGAACGACGGCGTCTACGGCCTGCGCTATGCGGCCACCGCCCCTGTCGCCCCCGCCGCAGTCGAGGAAATCACCTGTCCCTTCCTCTTCTCCTACCGCCGTCTGCCCCAGTCCCCGGAACTGATTCCGACCGAACTGACCGCCACGCCGCTGGCCACCGTGCAGACCGCCGGGCCGCTCACCCTCGGCGTCGCCTTCGACCCCGCCGACCTGCCCAAAACCTGGCAGGACTGCGCCCAGTTCGAGAACGGGTTCCAACTGGTGGACAAGGCCGGCAACGCCCAGCCCTCCGCCTGGCTCATCGTCCCCGGCGGCGCGGGCAGCGCCCTGGCGGCGGGGGAAACCACCCGGGGACGGGTCCGCCTCGTGGCCAGCGACCAGGACTGGTTCGAGACCTACCGGGCCGTGGCGCAGCGGCTCTGCGGCCTCCGCGACTACCGCCGCAACCATGATCTCAGCCTTACTCAGACTCTGCTCAACACCATCGACCTGCTGGCCGACGACGAGGCCACGGGCTGGTCCCCGGCCCAGATGGGATTCTGGAACATCGAGTCGCGCAACACCGTGACCCATGCCGCGCCCCTCGCCCTGGTCATGACCGCCATGCTGACCCGGGACGACGACCTGCTCGCCCGGCGCGCCGCCCCCGCCCTCGCCTTCCTGCTCTCCCGGCCCGACTGGCATGTGGGCACGGACCCCGCCAATCCCGGCCACTACGGGCGCTTCGCCCTGGGCCAGCCCACCCGCGCCTACGGCGCCGCCGTGCGTCTCTCCGCCTGGGAAATGACCGGCGGCTACACCCCCGCCTTCCGCGACCTCGCCTTCACCGAGGACGGCACCCCCCAGCGCACCAGCGGCCTGCAACCCATGGACGACGCCCTCGCCGCCTACCGCGCCACCGGCGAATCCCGCTATCTCGAACAGGCCCGCCAAAACGCCACCGAATACGCCCGCTCCTACCTGCAGAACCAGACGCGGGAGATTCCCCGCCACCACTTCTTCCAGGTCACCCACACCGGCAACTGGCGGGGCCTGCTGGCGGTGGCCGAAGCCACCGGCGACGCCTACCTGGCCCGCATGGCCGGCGAGATCGCCCGCCGCATGGTCGTCGGCCTCTACACCTGGCCCACGGTCGTGCCCGGCGACCTGACCATCCACGCGGGCAACCGCACCCGCACCAACGGCTGGGTCTGGTACAAGGGCGCCGATCTGTTCCTGCTCGGCTGGCCGAAAATCGAAGAAATCAAAGGGGACCACCCCATGAGCAACCGCCGACTGGACGACCTGCCCATCCCCGAAAAACAGGTTCCCGGCTGGCGCTCCAGCGTGGTCGGCCTGGGCATCGAGCAACCCACCACCTACCGCCGGGGCTCGGGCACCTGCGCCCACATCATCATGGCCAACTGGGCCCCACACCTCCTCCGCCTCGACCGCCTCGTCCCCGAGCCGCTCTTCACCATCGCCGCCCGCAATTCGACTCTGGGCCGCTGGGGCATCTATCCGGGCTACTACCGCACCGATTTCACCGACCTGACCGAACGGCCGGACTACGCCTGGAAGGGGCCGGACGTGAGCGGCATCTACTGGCACCACATCCCCTGCTTCCTGATGATGCTGGCCGACTACCTGGTCACCGACGTCGAAGTCCGCTCGCGCGGCGGCATTCAGTTCCCCGCCGCCCGGCAGTGCGGCTACGTCTGGTTCGACAACCGGCTCTTCGGGCACCGGCCCGGCACGGTGTACGGCAAGGCGGGCGTCTGGCCCTGGCTCCCCCGCCAGGGCGTCCGGATCGAACACCCCGAGCTGAACTGGCTGGCCGGCCACGACGAAAACTCCGTCTATGTCTTCCTGACCAGCACGGTGGAGAACCTCGTGCAGACCACCGTGAGCCTGGACCTGAGCCGTTTCCAAGGCACCGTCGCCAACGCCTTCTACCGCTGCGACGGCGGCGACGAGGTGCCCGCCCGCGTGCGCAACGGCGTCTGCCGCATTCCCGTCTCCGGCAAAGGGCTGACCGTGGTCCGCTTCCAGGGACTGCAACCGCCGCCGTCCTGGCAGCGCGGCACGCCGCCGACCGTTCCCGCAGGCTACGCCGCCACGGCGAAGACCGACTCCGTCGCCGGCACGATCCACGCCAACTGGATCGGCTTCGGCCCCGACCGCGCCTTCGCCCACATCTACAGCGACCACGCGGGCGACAAGGCGAACCGCGCCGAACTGCGGATCGAGCAGAAAGGCACCGGGCGCGACTTCACCCGCGAATTCTGGCCCGCCGAGTTTCTGGTGCCCATCGACGCCCAGGCCGCCGTCCGCCTGACCCTGACCGTGATCGACGGGGAGGGCCAGCGGCACCCCGCGCCGCCGCTGGAACTCGCCCCTCCCGGCCGCTGAGCCGGCAACCCGGGCGAATGTGGAACCAACGCGGGCTGGTTCTCCGGTCGTTTGCCGCCGAGCGCCGGAAACCACAGCCCGCCACTCTGCCTGCCCTGATGCAACCCGTTTGAATACAATCCGCGGCTGTAGGAACACCTTGCTCGATCGCATCCTCAGTATTTCCGGGGCGACCTGATCTGCTTCGGCTCGATGCTTTTTTCTGTTTCCTTCTCGCCCTCGGGCGACGGAACCGCCATGTGCCAGCCTTCGGCTGTACGTGGTCCCTCTCCACGCCAAGCCGTTCGGGCAAAACCAGCCCGCCCGCAGAGAGCTTTCTACATCGCCAGCATTCTCCTTGGCGGCGGCAGCCTCCTGGCTATCCGCAGCCACTGGACCAAGGTTGTCCCAGGCAAACAACCGACCCGACCCGGCATCGGGCCACCCTTTTTCCGATCCAAAGTTTGTACAAAACCGCAGACAGACAATATATTCGGCATCAAGGGGTTGAACGGAATCGCTCGATTGTTTGGTCCGATTGCTCCGGGAAGAGTTTTCCAGGACATGCCGCAAGAAAAGACAGGCGCCTCCGCGACGGGCCGGGTGCGCATGGAATGCGGTAATCGGGCATGAGTGGACAGACAATCGTCCGTCGCCTTACCACCGGGAGAGAATCATGAAGAAACCCCGCCGCCGCTTCACCCTGATCGAGTTGCTGGTTGTGATCGCGATCATCGCCATTCTGGCCAGCATGCTTCTGCCGGCCCTGGCCAAAGCCCGGGAAAAGGCCCGACAAATCAGTTGCGCCAGCAACCTCAAGCAAATGGGGCTTTCCCTGCTGATCTATGCGGGCGACCATCACGGGGCGTTTCCGGACGGGGATATGAAATACGCCATGCGGCGCATGTTCCCCACCTACTGCAACGCCCCCAAGATGCTCGTCTGTCCCAGCACCACCGGGACGGAATATACCGGTACCAACTGGGGAAGCGCCCGGGACCCGATGAACGACTACGGCACCACCCCCTATCACATGCTCTATCTCTATCTCAACGACATCTACGTCTCGGCCTTGTCCGCGCGCCGGATCACCGAATCCACCTGCGGTTCCGCCTCGATGCTGATGGTGGACTACACCCGCAACCACGACAAGTTCGGCAATGTTCTCTACGGCGACGGGCACGTGAGGGGGTATGCCAGCGAGAACTGGTTCCGGCAGAACAACTACCACGGCATCTACATGGGCAGCGTCATCGCCGAGGCCGAGCCCTACAAGACCATTCTCGGCCTATAGGGCGGTGGTGGCAATACCTACCGCTCCAGTTCGGCCAGGCGGGCCTTGGCCTGTTCGACGGTGCGGGGATGGGCGGCGGGCAGCGCGAGAAGGGAGCGGTAGGCGGCGGTGGCCTCGGCCCGTTTTCCCTGGGCATGCCGCATGCGCCCCAGCCGGGCGAGAAGCACCGGCGCGGCCCAGGGGGGCAGGTCGGTTTCCAGCAGCCGGACCGCCCCGGCGCAGGCTTCGTCATACAGCCGGTCCCGCTCCAGCAAATCCAGATGAAACAGGCGCAGGGCCAGAGCCGCCGGCTCCGGCACCTCGCCCAGTTCGAAAAGCTGGGCCAGCGCCTGGCGCGCGCCCGCCCGGTCGTCCCCGCGCAGCCGTTCGTCCGTCCGCGCCAGCAACTCGCGAATCTGCTTGCTCCGGGCCTGCTCCTGCTGCTCGCGGAACAGGGTCTGGACCCGCTCGGCGGCGGGGAGCCCGGCCAGCAGCCGGAACCCCTCCCGGCCACCCGACACTCTGGCCACCAGCACGTTGGCACCCGGTTTCAGGCGCACGGTGAAGACATGGGACTCGCGGGAGACACCGGCCGGGCCGTTGCCCTGCTCCAGGGTGTCGTAGACCGGTTCGCCGTTCACCCACCAGGCCATCCACCAGTCGGCCCCCGCCCCGACCAGCACCTCGGCCGCCCGTTCGGCGTGGAGGATGCCGAAGAGATAGGCCGTGTCGCCCCGGCGGTGCCCGCCGAACTCGGCGGCCAGATTCAGGCCATCCTCGGCGAAACGGACCTCCCGCCCTTCCCATTCGGCATTTCCCAGCCGCAGGCTCGCCGGGACCGCGCGCAACTGCTCCGGCGCGGGGGCGGGCGTCTCGAAGGGCACAGTTCCGAACAGGGTCCACCGTTCCGGCCACGTCACCCCCGCGACCTGGGCCAGGGCCATGCCGCCGAGAAGGAAAAGACCGATAGTTGCACATCGGAAGGTAGGCATTGCGATTCTCCTTTGTCGTCTAGTGCCAGGCCTCATGGACGGTGAGGCCGGCGGCGTCCAAGCCCGCCGCATCCTCCTCGACCAGAGGCGGGCGGGCATCCGGCGCCAGCAATTCGAGCTGCACATTC
>LVAZ01000542.1 GCA_001603055.1 Victivallales bacterium Lenti_02 | reverse complement strand
CGGGGTTCCACCAGGTGCCGCCGAACTCGCTGACGAAGAAGGGCTGGCCCCGGTAGGCGATGGACTCGATGCTCGCCGACTCGTTCTTGTAGGGTTTGCCTGCCGCCAGGCCCGCCTGGTTCTTGCGCAGGACTTCGGGGTCCTGGGCGTAGTCGTGGCAGTCGTAGATGTCGGCCTGGGGTACGCGGTGGGAGTAGCCGCTGGTGTCGAGGACCGGGCGGGTGGGGTCCATGGCCTTGGCGGCGAGGAACATGCCGAGCATGAGGTCGTCGTGGACCTCGATCTGGTCGCCGATGCGGCAGTGGGTCTCGTTGAGCGGGCACCAGCCGACGATGGCGGGGTGCGAGAAATCCCGTTCGAGGACTTCGAGCCACTGGACGAGGGCGCTGCCCATGCCCGCGCCGTAGCCGCCCTGGCGGTTCGCCCCGGCGGCGTGCCAGTCGGCGAATTCGCCCCAGACCAGATAGCCGAGCCGGTCGGCGTGGTAGAGGAAGCGCTCCTCGAAGACCTTCTGGTGGAGCCGGGCGCCGTTGAAGCCCACGGCCATGCTCAGTTGAATGTCGCGCACCAGAGCCTCGTCGCTCGGCGCGGTGAGGATGCCGTCGGGATAATAGCCCTGGTCGAGCACCAGCCGCTGGAAGACGGATTCGCCGTTGATCTTGACCTTCTTGCCCTCGATGGTCACCGAGCGCAGCCCCGCGTAGGTGCTCGCCCGGTCCACCACCTTGCCCGCCCGGTCGAGCAGGGTCAGTTCGAGGTCGTAGAGATTGCCCTCGCCGGGGCTCCAGAGGTTGACGGCGTCGGCGGGGATGGCCAGATCGAGCTGGGGCGCGAAATCGGTGTCGGCCGCCACTTCCTCGCGGGCCAGTTCCAGGCCCTCCCAGAGCAGCACCGCCTGCAAGCGGTGGCCAGGGCGGGTGTTGGTGATGGGTTGGACCAGACGGAAGCAGGTGTTGGCCAGATCGGGCGTGATCCGGGGGCGCTGCAGGCGCACCGCGGGCACCGGCTCCATCCACACCGTCTGCCAGATGCCGGTGGTGCGGGTGTAGTGGCAGCCGTAGCGGTGGTAGCGGTCGGACTGCTTGCCCTTGGGGATGGCGGCGCGGTGGTCGTCGCGGGCGCGGACCACGATGGTCGCGGTCTCGCCCGGCGCGGCGATGCCGCGCAGCTCGCAGGTGACGGGGGCGAAGCCGCCGCGATGGCGGGCCACCTCGACGCCGTTCACCCACACGGTCGCGTCGTAGTCCACCGCCTGGAAATGGAGCAGCATGTCCTGCCCCCGCCAGTCGGCGGGGATGGTCACCTCGCGCCGGTACCACACCGCCGCCATGAAATCGGTATGCTCGATGCCGCTCAGGCTCGATTCGGGACAGAAGGGAACCTGGATGCGCTGGGCCAGCTCGCGCTCGCGCAGACCCCGTTCGAGGCCGGAGTCGCCGGGGTCGATCTCGAACTGCCATTCGCCGTTCAGACAGAGCCACTGGTCGCGGACGAACTGGGGACGGGGATATTCGCTGCGGGGAATGCTCATGATGGTTCTCCGGGAGGTTGCAACGCCGCTCGATGTCTTGAACACATGGCCTAACATGCCATAGTTTTCCGCCTGCGGAATACCCACGCTCTGCAATCGCATACCCGATCTTGTCAATCTGGACAACCATGACTGCCTGGACCGACGGTTCGCACATCCCGCCCTCCTGCCGGGAGCGCTTCCTGCCCCTGGCCCAGCCGAATCTGGCCGGGCTGCGCGCCTGCGGCCTGCAAATGGCCGGGGTCAGCGAGCTGTTCCCCCCCTACCGCATCAGCCGCCTGAACCCGCGCTACAGCGTGGCGCTCTACACTCTCGCCGGGGAGGCGCGGCTGGAAACCGACACGGGCGAGTACCGCCTGGCTCCCGAGACCCTGTGGATTTCCCGGCCCGGACGGCGGCACCGCTACTGGGCCGGCCCGACCTGGGAGCTGCTCTGGTTCCATTTCTCGCCCGACGCGGCCTGGCCGGTGGTGGAATGCGCCCTGGCCGAACCCGTGCGCCGTCCCGAGTTCGCCGTCCTCGCCCCCTTGCTCCGCACCTGCATCGCCGAGGCCCTCCACCCCCCGACCGGGGAGAACACCGGCGTGGTCCGCGCCTATGCCGCTCTGCTCGACGCCTATTTCGCGCGCGAATTCCACGGCGAGCCGGAAACCGGCGACAGCCATGCCCGGCGGCGACTCCGTCAACTGCTCAACACGGTGGACGCGGACCTGACCCGGCGCTGGACCCTGGCCGAACTCGCCCGCCAGCTTCACGTTTCCCCCGCGACCCTGCACCGTTTGACCCGCGAGACCCACGGTCTGCCGCCCCTGGCCCTGGTCGCCCATCTGCGGCTGGCCCGCGCGCGGGAGCTTCTCAGCCACGGCGAATTCACCGTCCAGGAAACCGCCCGCGCCGTCGGCTACGGCACCCCCTTCGCCCTTTCCCGCGCCTTCAAACGCCACTTCGGGCTGCCCCCCACCCGCGCCGGCGAGCTGCCGAGCTGATTCACCGCGCCAGGTCGTGGTTTTTGAGCCGCCCGGTGCCCGTTACGGCCACGCCGCCGGGGGGGTTCCGCGCCGCCACGCCGTAGGCGGTGGTGTCCGCGGTGTCCACCATGCCGTTCACGGTCAGGTAGTGGATGCCGTTGCGGACCCCGTAGCCGCCGCCGTGGACATGGCCGTTGATGTAGGCCAGCACGGTGGGATGGCGTTCGAGGACGGCGATCACCTCCTCGCGGTTCCAGAGCGTGCCGCCGGTGAAGGGAAACACCGGGAAATGGCAGAAAACGACGGCGGGCTGCCGCCGGGCGTCGGCGTCGGCCAGGGTCGCGTCCAGCCAGGCGAGCTGCTTGGCGGAGACGGCCCCGTTGTAGTTCTTGGCATGGGGGGCCTCCGCCGCCTTGAGCGCGGCCAGAATCTCTTCGGCCGCCGCCCGTTCCGGGCTGCCCTTGGTGGTCGCGAGGATGCCGACCTCGTTGCCGTCGAGGACCACGAACCGCCAGCCCTTGACCGTGAAATCGTAGTATCTCGACTCCATGCCGAGCTTGCCCAGGACCAGCGGCTTCTCCTCGTCCTTCACCGCGAAATCGTGGTTGCCCAGGGCGAAATAGCCGGGGACCTCGAGCTGGCGGTAGATGGGCAGCACCGTGTC
>LVAZ01000074.1 GCA_001603055.1 Victivallales bacterium Lenti_02 | reverse complement strand
CCTGGCCGAGGGAGCGTAGCGCCCAGTCGTCCCGGTCGTTGCTCCAGCCGCCGGTGTCCGGGAAAACCAGACGCGCTGCCTCGCGGAAGGGAACCTTCCCATCCACCGCCAGGCTGCGGACCGGAATGCCGTGGTTGATGCCCGTGCAGCATTTGAGAAAGACGCGGTACCAGCCCGCCGTGGCGACGGGAACCGTGGCGGCCAGAGTCTGGCCGGGATAGTTCCAGTTGTAGATGCTGCGCTCCGCGCCCACCTTGGTTTCCGAAATGCTGAATCGGCCATCCTCGCCGATCATGTCCGCCGCCCGCAGCACATGCACATCCCGCCCGTCGCCGTCGGGAAACTGCCGACGGTACTCATCATACGGGGGGGACTGCGCTCCCCTGGGCTCGGCAACCGCGAACTCCAGACGCGAGGACAGCTTCAGCTCGCGGGTCGATGCCGCCACCAGAATCCGCACGCAGACATGGCCGTTCACCCCGGAACGGTCCGGCCAGGGCGTTTGGTCAACCATCAGTTCCCGGTCGCCCGTCAGAACCAGACTGGCCCCCGCCCAGCGGACTGTCCACTCGCGGCCCGTGCCCGAAATCTCCACCGGCACGGGGCTTCCGGTATGCCAGCGGAACACCTCCGAGCCGCCCCCGACTTCGTGATCGAAACCCACCGTGTCCGCAATCCGCACCCGGCCCCCCCGGTCCCAGTCGATGGCGCGCAGCCATTCCTCGACCCCGGGCAGAGCATGGGTGCCATCGACCACCACCGCGCCGCCGTCCGGGTCCAGCCGCTGGACAGTCAGCGGGGTATGCCGTCCCCGGTTGTCGGTTTCCGGTGCCGCCGCCGGTTGCAGCATGTTGTGCCCGGCGGCAGGGCTGTACTTCACCGGCATCTCCCGGTCGTCGTAGCTTGGCGTGCCCGCCTCGATGAGGACCGGAGTCCTGCCGTTGTAGACCGAAATGTGCCCGTTGTCGCGATGACAGTGGGAGTCCCGCGTCGAGCCGCCGCGAATCCACAGCCCCATGCCGTGGTTCCGCTCCCAGTTCGACCGCCAGGTCAATACCTGCTGATGGGGGAAGAAGGCGAAGGTCTCCGGCACCGCCGGCGTCATTTCCCGGCTGGCGCTGGCATACCGGTAGAGCAGGCCCGCATAACTCGCCGGCAACTGCCGGAACAGATTCTCCCCGGCCCAGTAGGCCTCGGGCAGCCCCACCAGCAGGGCGCTGAGGAGAAACGAATCATGAGGCGTCTCGCCCAACTGGTTGAGCCCGCAATCGTAGGCGTTCACCGCGAAACCGCCCGGCATCGCCATGTGGATCAGCCAGTTGTTGTAGTTCCGGGCGAAGCCGAAATCGAGCAGACGCTCGTCGCCGTTGGCATGCATGGCCCAGGCTGCCCAGAACAGATACTCGGCGCTCATCAAACCGTAGCTCAAGCCCTCGCTCCAACTGCCGTCCTCGCCCTGCACCGCGCAGGTCCAGGCCAGATTGCGCACCCCCAGCTCGTAGGCCTCCCGGTTGCGCTCCCCGCCCAGATAGAGGGAGGCATAGATCATGGCCATATTGGGCAGCACCCACTGGTTGGTGTCGGGGAAATTGGACCGCACGAACCAGGGGCGGCGGCTGGCCCAGTCGTCGCGGATGCTGTCGATCTCCTTCTGGAGGAGTGCGCGCAGGGAGGCCCGCAGATCGGCGGGAACCCGGTCCCCCATCAATTGGAGGGTCTGGACGATGGCCTTCATCGAGTAGCCCGTGGCCAACCAATTCCCGTCGCCCCCCGGCGGCAGGGTGGCGTTGGGGTTGTACTGGGTCCAGCCCGGCCGCTGGAGCGGGCTCCAGGTGGCCACCTCGGCCAACTGCCGGTTCACCCAGTCCACATACTGCACCTCCCCGGTCAGCCGCGCCGCCAGGGCGATGGGCACCATGCGGCCGCCGAGCATGCTCCCGCACCGGCAGTCGTGCATGGCCAGAGCGAAGACTTCGGCGTTGTCCCCCGCATACCGGTAGCGCCCGTCGCGCTCCTTCTCGGGAATGTCGTCAAGGGAGAATTTGCGGACCGTGACCGGTTCCTCGACATAGCTTTTCGCCCGGCGCGAGATGTCCGCCACCAGCCGTTTCGCCGTCCCGTCCGTCTCCGCGAAGGCGAACACTTTTTCCCAGGGAATGTCAGGAAAACGCAGCGGCCCGTTCCAACCGCCGATTTCCGGGGGTTCGCGCCGGTGTACCGGCGGCGGTTGCCGCCGCGCCAGCCGCTCGTTGTATTCGAGCCGCACATTGGCCAGATGAAGCACCGCCCCCGGCGTGGGTTCGAGGTTCCATCCCCGCGAATGGAAGGTCAGGGAATCCACCGCCTGCCAGCCCTGCGGCGCGCGCACCCGCTGGAAGCCGACCAGAGGAATCCGCACCTCGCGCCACCCCTCCCAATCCACCACCAGCTTGGTGAGGAAGTAGTTGCCCCGTCCTTCCGGAGCGGGATCGCTCACGGCATTCAGGATGAAGCTCGCCCCCGCCGCCCCCGCCGCATGGAGATCGAAACAAAGGACATGGTGCCCGCTCCAATCCGCCGGAACCGGCTCAAGGGTCGCCACGCCCCCCGTTCCCGCCCCCGCCCATTGCGCCGCCGTCTCTCCGGGACGCTCCGGGGCCGGCACTGCCTTGAGCCCGCGCCATGCCCCGATTGATTCCGCTGAGTCCAGCAGCACCAAAGGGGCCGGAGCCTCCGCCAACACCCCCATGCCGAACGCGAACAATGCCGAAAGAGCAAATTTCATGGCCGTATTCCTTGTAGAAACCGAACCGGATACGGCAACCTGACACGCCAACTCCCATTCCTCAAGCCAGGGAAGGCCACAAAAGCCAATCCGCCCGGCTCATTTGGGCTTGATGAACATCACCTCGGCCTGGGTCACCCAGCCCGAGCGCAGGTCCACCCGGAACCAGCCGTCGCTGTTCTTCTCATGGAACCGGCAGGGGGAGCGCTTGCCGAATTCCTTGAGGTCGTACTGCGCCCAGCTCTTGCCCGCATCGGTGGAAATGATGATCCCCGTATCCATCGGCGAAGCCGGCGCGCAATGGGAAGCCAGAAACACGCCGTCCTGGATCATCATGTTGCCGGACTCCACGCCGGGATTGAACAGCCGGGTGTGGGCCTCCGGCCTGGTGATGTCCGTCGGCGCGCAGCGGAAAATCCCCCGGTCGTAGGGCTCGGGACCGTTCGAGTCGCTGATCCAGTAGCAGAGACCGTCCACGAAGGTGATGCCACCCGCCTTGTAGCGGGAATTCAGATGGTCGGACAGAATCACCCGCCAGTCCCACAGGTCCGCCCCCGCGTCGTAGGTTCCCCGCAGCCAGTGGCACTCGAAGCCCTCCGCCCGGTCACTGTCGCCCGTGCAGGCGTAGAAGGCGTCCTCGGCCGGATTGTAGGCCACCGTGTGGATGTGGCGGGTGAAGACCGGATTGCTCGGGTCGCCGATGGGACCGCCCGGCACCCCGCCGCCCCCCGTGCCATTGTCGTACCGATACGGATTCTGGCCGAAGGTATAGGCGATCTTCACCGTGCGCCCGTTGTCGGTCGAGTAGTAGATATTCACCGGGGTCGCGCCGCCGATCACATTGCAGTAATTCCCCCACACCAGCATCTCCCGCCCGCCGACGGTCCAGGAATTGACCCCCGAGAGCGTGTGGAAATACCAGCCGGGGAACTCCGGATTCCGGGGAACATGCGGCAGATAGGGCGATCCATCCGGGTTCTGCACCGTGATGGGCCGCCACGAGGCCAGGTTGTCCTCGCTCAGATAAAGCTGCGCCAGCGTGGCGAACAGAATATTCCCGTTCCCCAGAATCGTGCTGAACGTGATCTTGTCCGACTCGGCAAACGCCGCGCTGTGCGCCCAGGTCTCGCCATTGTCCTCGGACAGATAGACCCGCCCGCCGGCATGGCCGAACGCCTTGTGGTCCCGCTGCGAGTCGATGTACGGCCCCTCCGGCTGCGACCGATACCAGAAATGATCCGTCTCGCCGACGATTCGCGAAATCGCTGTCATGCTGAGCCCTTCCTTATGAACCACACCGTCATCCAGTCCTTCCGTCCATCGTAGTGCCAGAGCCGCCCTAAACCACCCGTCCCCACTACCCTGAACCTTCTTCGGGAAGGTGGCCGGAGCTTCCAGCTCCGGAAGCATGAATACCAGCCAACACCAACCGGAGCAGGATGCTCCGGCCACTCACCGGAAAGAACCTGTCCCCCGGCATGTGCTCATTTGGCTATGACCATCAACCCAAACTCGCCTTCTCTGAGGGTCTGATCGGCCACCACTTCTCCGGTTGCCGAGCCCTTGCGCAAGAGATCGCCGATCTTGGCGGTTCCACCGGCGGGGATTGCATAGGTGCTGATTCTGGCCTGTCCAAACGCATTCAGCAGCGATGTTCTCAAGCATCCCGTGCCCGCGACCAGAGACACGTTCAGTTTCCCCGTCTCTTCACTGGGCCAGCAAAACAACTTGACCTTGCTCCCCGCGCGAAATCCACTCATGGCTCCGGAAACATCTTTCCGCCCGTCCGAAAACACGATGCAGACCGCCAAGCTCACATCATCTTTGTCACCGGCTGGAATCTCGATTTCCCACCAATCGACTCCGAGCGCTTTGGCAAGTTCCGAAGCCTTCAGTTCGTCAGCCCCAACCCACGCAAGAGATGCGAGAAACGGAAGTGACAGGATTGCCAGGATCTTCTTCATCTGCTTCCTCCATGTGTTCGTTCACGGAAAGCAGAGAAAGCAGGGACAGAATCTTTGAGGATGGGGTCGCGGCGCGGGCGGTGAAGAAAGCACAAGCTGGATGCCGGGGGGATCAGAGCGGAATCCGCTGGCCGGTCTCGGCGGAGCGGAGAGCGGCGTCCTGGATGCGCACGTAGCGCAGGCCGTCGTGCTCGTCCGGCGACAGCTTGGTGCCGTTCTCGATGCCGTCGATCAGGGCGTGGTAGTGCTCGAAGCGGTTGCCCTGGGTCCGCACGCCATTCACGACATTCCGGGCGGACTCGAACTCCCCCTTGCCATCCTTGGTGTGCCATTCCAGGCCGAACCACTTGTGCCGGATCAGGCCGCGCTCGCAGATGATGTCGAAGGACTGGGTCGAGCCGCAGTTCCAGTCGGGGTCCAGCACCCAGTGGCAGTCGAACTGAAGATACCGGCCGCCCCGGAAGTCGATCTGCATCGTGGTCACGTCGTCCTGCGCGAAGGGGCGGCAGTAGTTGCCCTTGTGGCAGAACACGGCACGTGGCGCGTCGCCGGTGAGTTCGAGGAAGGTGTCGAAGACATGGGGATCGTATTCGGCGGGAGGGAAGCAGCGCGCGCGGTCAACCATCCAGGGCGAGCGCGTGAGCGGGGCGCCCACCAGATGGTAGAAGGCGCTTTTGACGGGGCCGAGCGGGCCATTCTCCGCCGTCAGTTCCTGGAGTTTCGCGAAGACATCCGAGGCCAGCGCCCGCAGCGTGGGATGGAAGCATTTCACCCCGGCGGCGGCGATGGCGCGGACAATCCGCTCGGATTCGGCGAGCGTGGCGGACATGGGCTTTTCCAGCATGAAGTGCTTCCCGGCCGCCGCCCCGGTCTCCACATAGTCCGCATGGGTGAAGGCGGGCGAGAGGACGGCGACGATATCCACGTCGGCCGCCGTGAGCACCTCTTCGGCGGACCCCGCCGCCCGGCCCCCGGTCAGCGCCGCCGCCTCCTGCGTGCGTTCCGCCACGGGATCAAAGACACAGGCGCAGACGAGCCGGTCCGACATCTCGAACACCAGCCGATGGTACTTCCACACCGCCCCGCAACCGATGACTCCAACCCGATAGGTCTTTTTCATGTCCGCTCTCCCGCTATCTCACCTGCCACTGAATACGGCCGAAAAGCTCGCGCAGACGCCCCAGCCGGGCCGCGTCGAGGTACGGCGGGTCGACCACGCTCAGATTCTGGGCGAGGCGTTCCTTGCTGCGCACCCCGTTGCAGCAGGTGCTGATGTCCTGGGTCAGCACGTAGCGCAATCCGGCTTCCGGGATCGAGAAGGGTTCCAGGAAGGCGAAGAGGTCCTCGGCCGTGTAGGGCGGTTCGGCGGGCAGATTGCCGTGGGCGATGTGGCGCCGGACGCACTCGCGCGCCGCCGCCAGGCTGACCAGGCCGGACTCCTTCGACGGCTGGTTGAGCGGCATCATCACCACCGTGCCCACGTCGTGCGCCCGGCAGAGGGGGATGACCGTCTCCGCCGCCGTCTGGAGAAGGAAATTGATGGTGAGCATGACCACGTCGAAGGCCCCGGTGGGGACGGCCCGCTGGAGAATCCGGTGGGTGCCGTCGGCCTCGGACAGCTCGCTGATGCCGATGAAGCGCACCTTGCCCTCCTCCCGCAGTTTCACCATCGCCTCGTAGCAGCCGTCCTCCATGAAGCGGTCCAGCGTCTCCAGCGTCCGGATGCCGTGTCCGAGGAAGATGTCGAGCCGGTCCCGCCGCAGCCGCCGCAGGCTCTCCTCGGCGGAGGCGATCAACTGGTCGGGCGTCCCGATGTACGCAGCCTGGGGGGAATAGTTCTCGTAGGGACAGTACTTGGTTTCGACAATGACTTCGTCGTGCCCGACCAGAGCCTCGCCCAGGACGGTTTCCGAATACCCCCCGTCGTACCCCCCGGCCGTGTCGATGAAATTGAGGCCGGCGTCGATGCAGGCATGCACCACCTCGATGAAAGCCGCCGGATCGGTCCGCGCGCCGCGCGCCGCCCCGTAGCTCAGTTCCGAAACCTCAAGCCCCGTGCGCCCCAACCGTCTGTACCGCATCGCCTGCTCCTCAAAACCAATGACCGTGTCCTAGAAAAACGGGAAAGGACCGCCTTCCAGCCGCTGGGGCCTATGGTAACATGCGGAACGGGGGATGCAAGAGAAGGAAAGCGTGAGATATCCTACCAAGACAACCTGTTCGCCCGACCTCACCCCGACCCTGCTTGCCGTAGCGGGGCGCAACCAGATCGGGTCACCAACACCAGTCCATGCCTACCAGCCAGACGACGAGAGGACCGTCCTGTCCTGCCCCACTGGCACCACCGATGAGGATATAGGTGCCGCGCTCGATGGTTGTCTTGGTCGGCAACGTGTGGACTCTGTACTGGGGAAACCCCAGCCCCGGCCCGCAGGGAAGCCAGCGAAGAAACTCAGTGTACCCCGGTTCTAGTTCAACTGTGAAATTCTTCCTTACATCATATGTCCACCAAGATCCAGGCGCTCCCAGGATAGATCCCACATCCCGCGCCTCGCACCATTTGGGGAGCCAGAGCGAACGTTTTCCGACGAGATGCCGGTCCCATCCGACCGGCTCGCTGAGTTCAACAACATCACGGAGACGGGCAGTTGTCCCGATATTCTGAAGTGCCGCCGTAGCGGAGAGAATTCTCGATCCACGATCCTGCGCCACTCGGCCTAGAAACTGCCTTGTCTCCTCTTGGGTAAGAACTTGGCCCGATTGTCCATACAACAGCGGCCGGCCAGCCGTCACCTCGCGCCATAGTCTGGGCGAAATCTGAATGGCCGCCTGGCGGGAAAGCATGAGGAAGTCGTCCCAGCCAAGTTCCGAGAAAATGCGCTGAACCTTTTGGATCGTGTCGGAGGGAGCAATGACAACGACATTCTGCCTCACGTAGAATGCTTTTACCTCCGCGTCGCAAGAAATCCCATAACTGGCAAGAAACTCCCGTAATCTCCGCGTGTGCCCGTCGTCGCTATCGTCGTCGCTATCGTCGTCGCCATCGTCGCCATCGTCGTCGTCGCCTATTTTTTCGTCCCAGCCTGTTTTTGTTTTCCTGGTCAAGCTACGAATCACATTATGGTTTAGGGGGAAGACCAGCAACTGTCCGGATTGGGATGAGAAGTACTCCAATGCGGAGCAGCGGATAGGTTCTCTCAACCATCGTGGTGTCACAAAAGCGAGCAGGCAGGACTGGCGTGGCGGCTTGACGTTCAAGGCGGCGAAGGCTTGCCCGGTCTGAAACGCCCGTCCCAGGAGCATCGTGTGCCCCATGGTACAGCTCGCCCTCGTTTCCAGTTTGAACTTCGCGATAAGCGGCGTCCGGAAATGCTCGCTGTTGTATACGACCCAAGAGTCCAGGCTGGACACCTCGATATCCACCTCGACCGTACACCTCTCGGAGGGACGTGAATGAGCGGTCACCTGTCCACTGAACCTCACGCCCAGATCACGCATTTCGATGAAGTTCATGCGAACAACCGGAACATCTCCATCCAAAGTGAATTCAGGCTCTTCGGGGACGGCAGTTTCAACAACATTCCCGACCACCGCCTCAACTTCCACATCTGTCACCATGCTAGCAGTGGCGAACACACGGCAACCGCGTTGCTTGAGAATGGCCGCGCGCAAGGCGTCGAACTGTTCGGGATCGAGAACTGACGGGATGTCTTTGGCGAAGGGAGCGGGCGGCTGCTCTGCCGCCGGTAGGCCGTCCAGCCCCCAGCGCCGGGCCAAGCCGCCCGGCACCTCCAGGACGAGCAAATCCAATGCGACGCTCCTATCCGGCTTGGTATCCCCCAGCGCGGCGTGCAGTTCCGCGAAACGTTTCCATGCCCTCCCCCCCGCCTCAAGCAAGACGTGATTGCGCTGCACGACCAGCGGGGCCTCCCCTGGCCCGACAATTCCCGTGTCCCTGCAAAATACGGCGAAGCGACGTCCAAACTCCGCCACACTCTCGTCGAACGTGTCCGGGCGTTCCGGGCTGGTCCCGTCCGGACTCTCCCATCGCCAGACAAGATCATGGAGCGCCCTACCAAGCCTCACCTCCGTCCATTCAGTCCGGGGATGCACGTCGGATTCCGGAGTCGATTCAGGCGGAGTCAGAGGTGAAACCGCACGGCAACCCGCGAGTGCCAGGCATACCAGAATTGGGACAACTCCAGATACCCTCATCTCTTTTCTCCTTGTTCGTGGCCGTCCTGAGGGGTTTGGTCGCTACCATCCACTACGATACGAATAATGCCTGGAGCACACGGTTGCGAGAAGCCAGAGACTGTTTTCCCCGGCACACTCGGACGCGCCATGACCGCGAGACGCGGCTCTGGAGTTTTGCAGAAGTTCGCCGTCGGGGCACCACCCGAAAAACCGGTCCTTGGTTTTGGCTCACCTTCGGGTGGCTGCACCCTGCGCCCGAACCAAGGCAAGGCGGGGTGCTGCTTCAATGTGGGAGCCGCCCCCGTGCGGCGACGGAGAGCGTGGCCGACAGGAGAAGTCCTTTGTAGCCTGGGGGACGGGGGTTCAGGTCGGCAACCCAATCCCCGTTTTCCGCGCCCCGTCGC
>LVAZ01000541.1 GCA_001603055.1 Victivallales bacterium Lenti_02 | reverse complement strand
TGGTCCACCTGGCCGCGGACCTCGGCGACGGACCAGCCCGAGCCGCCGCCGCCGGCCATGACGTCCGGGCTCTGCCCGGTGGCGTCGGCGACGTAGATGACGGCGGAGGTGCGCTTGACGACGGCGGCGGAGCGGCCGGCGGGGCCGTAGGTGGGGTCGTAGTTCCAGTTGTTGAGCCCGTAGCAGTACTCGGCGTTGGCGGGGTCGCCCGCGTAGAAGTTGTTGGTGTACATCCGGGGGGGATTGGTGCCGGGCTTGATGGCGGGGGTGTCGTCGTCCACGGGACATTTCATGATGCCGAGATCGCCGCCGCAGTAGTCGAGGATGTGGTCGCCCCAGTACTTGCCGCTGCTCAGGGGGTTGGTGGTGTAGATTTCCCTGTTGTCCTGGAGATACATGAACGCGCCGGTGCCGATCTGCTTGAGATTGCTCTGGCAGGAGGCGGTATGGGCCTTGTTGCGGGCCTGCTGGAGGGCGGGCAGCAGCATCGAGGCGAGAATGGCGATGATGGCGATGACGACGAGCAGTTCGATCAGAGTGAAGGTCCGCCTTCTGCGCATGGCTCGAAACTCCTGGCTGATGGGTGCTTCAATGGACAAGCCGTTGTCTCAACGTGTACCAATTTGAGTCAACTGCAAGCGGGTGGCGGGGAATCGTCCGGCGGGCGGCGGGTGGCGATCCACCAGCGCTGCTTGGCGGCGCCGGGCTTGGGCGAGCGGTCGAAGTAGAGGCGCATCTCGCCGCCGTCGGTGGTGGCGATGTGGTACCAGTGGCGGCGGACATAGCGTTCGCCGCTGCCGCTGATGCAGGGGCCGTCGGTTTTCCAGGCGTCGAGGATGCGAGCCACCTCGTAGGTTTCGCCGCGCCAGCGGAACCGGCGGGGGAGGCCCGGCTCGCCGGTGGCCATGCGGGCGGTGTCGAAAGTGTCCGCGCAGGGCTCGAAGCGCTCGCTCACGAACTGGTGGCCGGGAGGAAGGGGGGCATTCATGATGAAGTATGAAGTATGAAAGAAATGCGGGAGCGTGTCGCTGGCTTTCTTCACTGAGTCCACTTGGTCCACTATCCCCCGGCCACAGGCCCCCCCTCGACAAGCTCGGGGCCTTCGGCGACCGGGCATGGGCGGGCCTCCTCGGGCGGCGTCATTTTTTGCGGGGGACGATGGTCAGTTTGTCTTTGACCAGGTCCACGTAGGCGGTGCCGCCGTCGGCGAGGTCGCCGAAGAGGATGCGGTCGACCAACTGCTCCTCGAGTTCGGTCTGGATGAGGCGCTGGACGGGGCGGGCGCCGAATTTGGGGTCGTAGCCCTTGGTGGCCAGGTAGTCGAGGGCGGCCTCGCTCAGCTCGATGTGCAGGTTGCGTTCGGCCAGGCGCTGCTCGGCCTCGCGGATGAATTTGCCGACCACCTGGCGGATGAGATCAGGACCGAGCGAGGAGAAGTGGACCACCGCGTCGAGCCGGTTGCGGAATTCGGGGCTGAAGGCGCGCTCGATGGCGCGGGACACGTCGCCCGCCGAGGCGCCGGGGGCGAAGCCGATGGGGTTGGCGTCCAGCTCGCGGGCGCCGACGTTCGAGGTCATGACCAGGACGGCGTTGCGGAAGTCGGCCTTGCGGCCGTTGTTGTCGGTGAGGGTGCCGTGGTCCATGACCTGGAGGAGGATGTTGAAGATTTCCTCGTTGGCCTTCTCGATCTCGTCGAGGAGGACGACGGCGTGGGGGGTCTTGTTGAGGGCCTCGGTGAGCAGGCCGCCCTGGTCGAAGCCGACGTAACCGGGGGGGGCGCCGATGAGGCGGGAGACGGTGTGCTTCTCGCTGTACTCGCTCATGTCGAAGCGGACGAAGGAGATGCCGAGGCATTTGGCGAGCTGGCGGGCGAGTTCGGTCTTGCCGACGCCGGTGGGTCCGGCGAAGAGGAAGCTGCCGATGGGTTTCTCGATCTGGCGCATGCCGGCCCGGGAGAGCTTGATGCTGCGGACGACGCGGGCGATGGCCTCGTCCTGGCCGAAGACCTGGGCGCGGAGGTCGTCCTCGAGGGTGCGCAGGCGGTCGAGGTCGGAGGCGGAGATTTCCTTGGCGGGGATGCGGGCGATTTCGGCGACGACGGCCTCGACTTCGCGCCGGGAGACGGTGCGGCGTTCGAGACCGGGCAGGAGGGCCTGCTCGGCGCCCGCCTCGTCGAGCACGTCGATGGCGCTGTCGGGCTGGAAGCGCTCGCGCAGATGGCGGGTCGAGAGGGCGACGGCGGTCTCGAGGGCCTCGTCGGCGAAGTCGATGCCGTAGTGTTCCCGGTAGCGGGGGCGGAGCCCGGCGAGGATGGCGAGGGTTTCCTGCTGGCTGGGCTCGGCCACGTCGATCTTCTGGAAGCGCCGGGCGAGGGCGGGGTCCTTGAGAATCTGGTTCTTGTATTCGTTGTAGGTGGAGGAGCCGATGCAGCGGAGTTCGCCGGACTGGAGGGCGGGCTTGAGCAGGTTGGCGGCGTCCATGGCGCCGCCGGTGGTGGCGCCGGCCCCGATGACGGTGTGCAGCTCGTCGATGAAGAGAATGGCGTTCTCGCGGCGGACGAGGTCCTTGAGGACGCTCTTGAGGCGTTCCTCGAATTCGCCGCGGAACTTGGTGCCGGCGATGAGCGCCCCCATGTCGAGGGCGAAGATGTCCACGTCGACGAGCTGCTCGGGCACCTCGCCGGCCGCGACCCGGCGGGCGAGGCCCTCGACGATGGCGGTTTTGCCGACGCCGGGCTCGCCGACCAGCAGGGGGTTGTTCTTGAGGCGGCGGCAGAGGGTGCGCATGACCCGTCGCAGCTCGATCTGGCGGCCGATGATGGGATCGAGCTTGCCCTGGCGGGCGCGCTCGGTGAGGTTGACGGCGAAGGTTTCGAGGGGGCTGGTCTTGCGGGTGCGGCGGGATTCCTCGCCGTAGCCGGGTTCGTCGGGGCCGCGCTCCTCGGCCGGGTTCTGGGCCCGGCCATGGGAGACGTACTCGACGAGCCGGGCGCGGGTGACTCCCTCGGCCTGGAGGAGGAAGACGGCCTGGGAATGGCGTTCGCGGTACATTTCGGCGAGCAGGTCGAGATTGTCCACCATGCCCTTCTCGCAGGCGAGCACATGGTTCACGGCGGCGCTCATCACCCGGCTGAAGGCAAGGGACTGCTCGGGCAGGCGGTGCTTCTGGTCGAGGGGGATTTTCTCGATGCGTTCGTCGAGATAATGGCGCAGACGGCTCTCGATCTCCCCGCAGTCGGCGCCGCAGGCGATCAGGGCGTCGCGCACGTCCACGTCCTGAAGCATGGCCAGGAGAACATGTTCGAGCAGCATGTACTCGTGGCGCATCTCGAAGGCCATGTTCGAGGCCAGCTTCAGCGCGATGCGCAATTCCAAACTATAGGTTGCCCGGTCGTCGCTCATGGCGGTCCTGCGTTGCCGATTCCATCACTCAATGTACCACTGTCGCGGACGTTTATCTTGCCTGCGACATTTGCGGTGCCGTCGGAACGTTCGACCTTTTTGCAGAGGCTCTGGTTCCCGGGGGGCCGTTCGCCGTCGGTCGGAGGGGGCCAAGGGCAGGAGGCGGTGGTTAGTCCTTTGCCTCCGGCCAGGGGAACCGCATGCGGAAGAGTGGCTTGGCAGGCTGGCTCTCGGCGGGGGCGGCTTGCTCCTCCGCGGCGGGTTCCGGTGCGGATTCGGCAGCGGCTTCCGGAACGAGGATGGGAACCGGCTGGAAAACAGGGGTTGGCGGCGGGGATGCGGCCTGCGGGGGGACCAGTTCGGGCG
>LVAZ01000540.1 GCA_001603055.1 Victivallales bacterium Lenti_02 | reverse complement strand
GGCCAAGGTCATCGAGCTGACCGCCGCCATCGAGCCCACCTTCGGCGGCATCAACCTCGAGGACATCGGCGCCCCCGCCTGCTTCGAGATCGAGACCACCCTCAAGCGGCGCATGGGCATCCCCGTCTTCCACGACGACCAGCACGGCACCGCCATCATCTCCCTGGCCGGCATGCTCAACGCCCTGCCCCTCGTCCACAAGAAAATCGAGGACATCAAAGTCGTCGTCAACGGCGCGGGCGCGGCGGGCATCGCCTGCATCGAGTTCTACATCTCCGCCGGCGTCCGGCGCGAGAACGTCATCATCTGCGACTCGAAGGGCGTCGTCTACAAGGGCCGCACGTCGGGCATGAACCCCCAGAAGGAAGCCCTGGCCAACGACACCAAGGCCCGCACCCTGGCCGAAGCCCTGGTCGGGGCCGACGCCTTCCTCGGGGTCTCGGTCGCCAACTGCGTGACCAAGGAGATGGTCGCCAGCATGGCCCCGGGCGCGGTCATCTTCGCCATGGCCAACCCGGTGCCCGAAATCTTCCCGGCCGACGCCTACGCGGCGGGCGCCGCCGTGGTCGGCACCGGCCGCACCGACTTCCCGAACCAGGTGAACAACGTGCTCGGCTTCCCCGGCATCTTCCGCGGCGCCCTCGACACCCGGTCGACTGACATCAACGAGGCCATGAAGCTGGCCGCCGCCCACGCCCTGGCCGAACTCGCCCGCGAGGAAGTGCCCGCCGAAATCAAGGCGTTCCTGGCCAAGGCCTATCCCCGGGACGCCGCCGACGGCATGTTCGACGGCGCCTGCCCGGTGAAGTCCACCTACGTCATTCCCAAGCCCTTCGATCCGCGGGTGGTGCCGCGGGTGGCCCGCAAGGTCGCCGAGGCCGCCATGGCCAGCGGCGTGGCTCGCCGGACCATCGCCGACCTCGATGCCTACGAGGCCGAAGTCACCGCCCGCGTCGCCACCTCCCAGCGGTAGACAGGCGGAACCCGGAAAAGCGTGTCCCCCCGGAGGCAAGCCGCCGGGGGGATACGTTTCGGCCTGTGAAAAAGAGCTGGCCTTGGGGACGGGTTGCTGTCGGCAACTGCCTCAAAGCGGGATTCCGCGGATTGCTACCGGAGCCGTTCGGCCGCAAGGTCTTGAGCCCTCCCCAGGCACCCCTGGAGTTTGACACAAATCCGCCGCTTCTTTGTGTTGGAAACACAGTATAACCATAGCCCTGGATGCCAACCCCAGGCAGGGACATGGATCGGTTATTCCGCGCTGGAGGGGCGGGACCATTCGCTCGCCGAACCCGGTTCCACGCCGTCGGCAATGCACCTTCTTTGTCTCCCCATTCAGCGGCGCAGAGGCAGTTGCCGGACAGCCAGACCCCACAGCCAAGCTAATTTCACCGGCCGCTATTTTTTGGGACGGCTGGCCTTCTCGAACTCTTCGAGCAGGGAGGCGATGGCCTTTTCCTCGCGCTTCTTCTCGGCCTCGCGGGCGGCGGCTTCGCGCCGGGCGGCATTCGGGTCGGTCGCGGCCGGCTGGTCGGGATGGACCAGTTCCGCCCCCATCTGGGCCGTCTTGATGCCGGCGATGGCCAGCCGGGCGCCGGACTGGATGCGGGGGTCGGTGTCTTCAAGCAGCATGCTCAGAATCGGCAGCAGTTCCGCCGCCTCGGCTCCGAAGGCCCCGACGGCGGCGAGGGCGGGCTGCCGCACCTCGCTGGGATAGGTCGGGGCCAGCAGCGGAACCACCAGGGGGAGCGTGCGCTTCGCCCGGACCGGACGGCCGGCGAAAAACACGCAGGCGGCCTGCTGTTTCTCCGGCGCCGCCGCGTCCGCCAGCCATTTTTCCATTTCGTCCAGCAGAGCCGGCGGGGGGCGGGGCAGCGTGGCGGCGGCACCGGCCAGCANNCTCGAACAGCTTGACGCTGGGTTCGCCGTAGCGGACCTCGAGGCGGAGCGTGGCCTTGCCGGGCGCGGCGAAGCTAGGCGCGGGGGAGGGGAAGCCCCCCGGCAGGGCGGTTCCGTTCCCCGGCAGGGCGGCGGGTTCGACGAAGCTGAGGGTCGCGAGCATGGTCTGCGCGGGCTGCTTGCCCCTGACGCTCTCGATCAGGATGGGCAGCAGGGGGCTGGTCCCGAATAGTTCGGCGAAGGGCACGGCGACGAAGCGCGGCCCCTTGATGGTGGCCGGGCCGCTCGGGCAGACCGTCACCTCGCGGGCCGTCGCCCGGGCGGCCTGCCATTCGGCGGCCACCTGCTCCGGCGGGGGACCGCCCG
>LVAZ01000539.1 GCA_001603055.1 Victivallales bacterium Lenti_02 | reverse complement strand
CGCCCGCAGCCCCCGCCCCCCAGCCCGAATTCACCCAGCCCCGGCCCGTCCGGGAGCCGGTTCCGTCCTCCCGCCGCGCGGCCCTCATCGTGAACGTGGCTCTGGCGGTGGCCCTGTTTCTGGCCCTGGCCCTGGCGGTGGGCGTGATCCTCTCCCGGCGGCGGCCGACCACCGCGCCACCTTCAACGGAACGGTCCTGGACGCCCTTGGGGGAAAGCACCCGGCTCGCCCCCGCCTTCGCCTGGCACGGCCCCCTTCCCGCCTTCCAGCCCGGCCAGGCACTCCGTTTCCGGCTCCACGGCCAAACCCGCATCCTCGCCGCCATCATCGACCCGGACCACCTCACCATCGAGGAGCACACCGGCCTGGGCCAGAGCCGCGTCCTCGACCGCCAACCCCTGGACACACCCTGGACCGACGGCGACATCCTGACCATCGCCAAAGGCCCCGACAGCCTCGCCCTCGCCCGCAACGGCAGCGTTCTCGCCCGCGCCCCCATCCCGCTCGAAACCTGGCGGCTGGTCCGCTGGGACCAGACCGGCGACCCCGATGTCGCCCCCCTCGCCTACCAGAAAATCGGCCCCCTCGTCTTCGCCGACGACTTCATGCACGGCGACGGCGAACTCGGCGAATGGCGCCCCCAGACCGGGACCTGGACCGTCCACGCCCTCCAGAACCCCATCCGCAGCGCCAACCCCTTCTCCCTCCTCGGCACCGGCGACGACGCCCTG
This sequence comes from Victivallales bacterium Lenti_02, assembly GCA_001603055.1. Lineage (GTDB taxonomy): Bacteria > Verrucomicrobiota > Lentisphaeria > Oligosphaerales > Lenti-02 > Lenti-02. Next base: position 4,810 of record LVAZ01000539.1, on the reverse strand, counting down.
ATCCGGGTCGGCCAGTGGTTCTGGCGGAACTACCGGCTGACCTGCTCGGCCCACCCGCTCAAGGGCAGCGCCTTCGGTCTTTCCCTCTGCCGCCAGGACGACGGCCAGTCCTACGACCTGCGCTGGAGCATAACCGGCGAAGCGGCGGTCCTCGAACTGAGCCGGAACAGCCGGGGCGAGCACCGCAGCCTCGCCCGCCGGGAACTCCCCTTCCGCCCCGAGTCCTGGGTCCAGCTCGCCGTCAGCCAACTGGACGGCCTGCTGGTGGTCACCGTGGACGGGCACGAGACCTTCCGCGTGCTCGATCCCCAGCCCCTGCTCGGCGGCGGCATCGGCCTGTGGACCAGCGGCGGCGAGGGAACCGTCTTCGACGACGTGACCGTCCTGCCCGTCGACCAGCTTGCCGCGACCGGCGCGGCGGCGCTGCCCGCCAGCCTGCTCCCCAATGGCTCCCCCGCCACCGCGAAGGACCAGCCCGAGTGCCCGCTGGGCGGCGTCCTGCTCGAAAACGCCACCGTCGAAATGACCGCGCCGCTGGCGGGACGGACCGCCCCGCTCGGCCTCTTCGCCCGGCGCAGCGGCCCGCGCCAGCTCCGCTTCCTGCTGGTGCCGGGCACCCCCTGGCAGGCCCGCATTGTCGCCACCACCCCGGCCGGCGACGTCCTCCTCGCCAGCGAGAACCTGGACCCGCCCGGCCCCGCCGCCGAGCTTGCCTTCGCCGTGCTCAACCGCGAGGCCTGGGGCACGGTGAACGGCAGAATCGCGGTCTACGCCGGGCGCGTCCCGGTCCTCGGCCAGGGCCAGGCCGGCGCCTTCGCCGACCCGGCCGAACCCCTTGCGCCCAGCCGCCTGGCCGTGCGCCCGACTCCCCAGCTTGCCAACATCGACACCGTGGCCGAGACCTTCAGCCACGAGCAGTCCATGCAGAACTGGAACAGCCCCGTGCTGGCCTGGGTGCCGGACTACACCAGCAAACTGCCCGTCTACTGGCACCGTTCCGACTTCTGGAACGACCTTGCCGTCACCGCCAACGTGGCCGAACTCGAACAGCGCGACGGCGCCCAGGTATGGGGCGTGGCCCTGCTCGATGAATCCGGGGCCGCCGACGAGGGCGAACGCCGCTGGCAGCTTTTCTCCCTGCCCCAGGGAAAAGGCGTCTTCCTCGGCCTCCCCGGCGCCGAGCCCGTGGCCCTCCCCGCCAGCCAACCCGTGCAGACCCTCGCCCTCGAACGGCGCGGCGACTTCCTGCTGGCCAAGCTGAACGGGCGAACCGTCTGGAACGGGCGCATCCCGCCGGGCAGGGACAGCCTCCTCCGCGTCGGCCGCATCGGCCGCGGCGCCACCGACGACTGGGCCAAGGCCGTCGAAGTCCGCGCCGCCAGCGTCCAGACCTATTCGTTCCGCGAGGCGCCCGTGGACTGGCTCCCCGCCAGCGGCGAATGGGAAGTCACCAACCGCTGGGAATGCGACGACCGCTGGTCCTTCTTCTCCGGCACCCTGCTCGACGGCCCCGCCTGCCTCTGGAACAAACGCCAGCACGGCGAAAACGTCAGCATCGAGTTCTTCGTCGGCCCGAAAATGGACCGCCAGCGCGGCCAGTGGTACGAGTACGCGGCCGACTTCAACGCCGTGATCTGCGCCGACGGCAGCGACATCGCCTCGGGCTACAGCTTCATGTTCGGCGGCTGGGACGACCGGGGCTCCCAGATCGTCCGCGGCAACCGGATTCTCGCCGAAAACCGGCGCATCGTCATCCCCCGGCAAAGCTCGACCCACCGCCGCTGGTTCCACATCAAACTCCGCAAACGCGGCCCGGAGCTGACCTTCTGGGTGGACGGTGCCCTGGTGGGTTCGGCAAAGGACGACCAGCCTCTCGCGGGCAACCGCTTCGGCCTCTGGACCTGGAAAAACGGGATCATGGTCGCCCAGGTGCGGGTGGCCACCGAATCCGACATGGCCAGCGTCGGCATGGCCGCGCCGCCCAACCCCCGGCCCCGAACCCCCTACGACCCATGAACCACAACCGTCTCGCCCGCCTGCTTCCGGCTTTGCTTCTCGTCCTGCTGGCCGCCTGCGGCCAAGCGTCGCGGATCAGCGTGGAAAGCCAGCCCGCCGCCGCCGTCTGGGACGGCGAGGAACTGCTCGGCCAGACTCCCCTGGCTCTGCCGCCCGCCAACCGCGACCGCCAGCTCATCCTGCGCCGTCCCGGCTACCGGGACGCCACCCTCGACGTCCCCGCCGGAAACCCGGGCGCTCTGGCCGCGACCCTCGAACCCCTCGGCGGCTACACCCTCGTCTGCACCAGCCAGCCCGGCGGCGCCAGCGTTTTCCTCGACGGCGAACTGGCGGGCCAGACCCCCATCACCCTGCACGACCTGGACCGGGAAACCGTGGAAGTCACCTTCCAGCTCCAGAACCACGAACAGGCCAGCCGCTCCGTGAGCTTCGCGGAAAACCCCCGCCAGGAAGTGGCCGTCGTCCTCGCCAACCTCACCGAGCAGTACTACCTCCAGCAGTTGAGCCGGGCGCCGGAGGAGGTCCACCCCTACTGCGACCTCGCCCACCACTATGTCCTCCAGAACGAATTCCAGAAGGCGGTCGAGGTCTTCACCCGGGGGGTGGACCTGCTGGTGGACAAGCCCGGCACCGGAAATGCCGGCCGCCTCTGGGCCGAAATCGACAATGTCACCATCAAGCAGTACAACTACGGCGGGGTGCCCGAAGTCCTCGCCGCCCGCCTCGCCCTGCTCAAGGGGCTGGAGGACATGCTCGAACGCCACGGCGACAAGGCTCCGGTCAATCTCTACATCGCCCAGATCAACCTGCTCGACACCCTCGACCGCCGCCAGCGCGCCCAGGAGCTGTTCGAGAAAGCCTGGAAACGCCATCCCAACGAGCGCCAGCTCCAGCAGGTCGCCAAGCAGCGCCGCCTGCACATCCCCTAGCCCAAGCCCGGTTCAGCGGGCGGGGGTCACCAGGTTGGCGTTGCCGGCCGCGTAGATCTGGGTGGAACTCCGCCATTCCACATGCCCGTCGGCGAAGCAGATGATCTCCCCGCCATTGTGGCGCGAGTAGATGGGGGTCATGAAATCCGCAGTGCTCAAGCCGCTGTGCGGATACAGCACGCCGTCCCCGCTCGAGGCCCAGGCGATGCGGGCCACGTCCGACCCCCAGATCGGGTGCGAGCAGTCCGAGATGGCGACCGTCTCCGAAGGCTTGGTCACCCCGCCGAGCGCGTAGGTGGCCAGCAGCGCGTTCCAGCCCACGTTCGGATAGACCCGGAAGGTCCGCCCGTTGTAGGTCCAGGACGTGGCCGTGCCGCCCCGGCAACTGGCGTTGCGGATCGGGCAGAGCCAGATTTCGGGCGCGCTCACGTACCCGTCCAGCATCTCGTAGATCAGCGGGTACGGGCTCGGGTTCGCCCCGTAGATCGCGTAGGGATACCGCTCCCGCGAATCGTCCACATACAACATCAGGGCCAGCCCCAACTGCCGGTGGTTGCTGGTGCAGGTGCTCTGCCGCGCCTTGGCCCGCGCCTGCTGGAGAGCGGGCAGCAGCATCGAGGCGAGAATGGCGATGATCGCGATCACCACCAGCAGTTCGATCAGGGTGAACCGACGTGAGTGCATGGCCTGTTCTCCGTAGTCATACGCGTGCAAAAGGATGAACTGTCGCGCCGCCAACTGGATATACGTTTAGTCGCGTTCGGAAAAAAACAAGCAGGGAATCCGACTTTTTCCATCGTGTTCTGCCGTGGAGGAATAATCTTCTGTTGACAGAACGCCCGGCCCATGCTACCATCTTGGTAGAATTGACAATTCAGGCGGATATACGGCGGCGGCTTCCGAACCGAAAAGGATGTTTGGTTATGAACGCTCTGCGCAGAACTCTGTCCTTCACGCTGATCGAACTGCTGGTGGTGATCGCGATCATCGCCATCCTGGCCTCGATGCTCCTTCCCGCCCTAGCCCAGGCCCGCGAGCGGGCCCGCGCCATCTCCTGCGTGAACAACATGAAGCAGCTCGGCCTTGGCCTGCTCATGTACGCGGGCGACCAGAAGGGCGAATATCTGCCGCCCAGTTGGATCAGCGTGGGCGGCTCGGCCCATAGCGCCTCCCCCTCCTACACCTGGCGGCTCCTGGTCTTCAGCTACGCGGGCAGCAACAAGGAAGTCTTCTTCTGCCCCAGCGCCGTCGGCAGCAACACCTGGAACCCGGACCCCGCCACCACCGACTGGGGCTCCTGCGGCTACGGCGGCAACCGCGTCCACTGGACCACCGGCGCCCCCACCGACTCCATGCGCGGCATCCCCATCGGCACCATGAAGTTTCCCACCGAAACCATCCTCCTCTCCGAGCGCGACGGAGCCACCGACCAGACTCCTCATCAGGCCGACACCCACGACTACAACCGTCCGCCCGGCTCCACCACCCACACCGGCCAGGAACGCCACAACCAGGGCGCCAACTATCTCTTCGGCGATGGCCATGTGAGCTGGTTCCGGCCCGCCAACATCGGCTGCAACACCTTTGGCGGCAGCGACAACTGCACCTGGTCCGTGGAGTAGAACGTCCTCTTCCGTCCCAACCAATCCGTTTCAAGGGGAAGTGCCATGAAAGTCACACCGTGTCGCCGGTCCTTCACCCTCATCGAGCTGCTGGTGGTGATCGCCATCATCGCCATTCTCGCCTCGATGCTCCTCCCCGCCCTCAGCAAGGCTAGGGACAAGGCCCGCCAGGCCAACTGCATCTCGCGCACCAAGCAGCTCGGCCTCGGCCTGTTCATGTACGCGGACGACCACAACGGCAGA
>LVAZ01000538.1 GCA_001603055.1 Victivallales bacterium Lenti_02 | reverse complement strand
GCCCATACTTGGCTAGATCGAATCACAGACTCCACCTGTGCGGGTTACAAGTCGATTGCTCCGGCAGGTGGGTTGTCGCCCTTCAGCACTACGTCCCTGACATGGGAGAGGAAGTGGCCCGTGAAGCCAGATTTAGTGATGGAGGGCGGTAACGCGGCCAGAGATGCTGACAGTTTCTGCACGGAGCTTGACGACCTTTCTCTGATCTCAACCAGCTACCGCCCAGAACGTCGGCTATTCGCCCCTTTCAACATGACGAGTGCCGCTGCTGCCCAAGCGGCATGGATGGCGACGCAAATCCAGATCGCTTATCCTCAGGCTTGGCCAGAGACCCTACGGGCTCTGATGGTGCACAGTGCCGAATGGACGGATGCCATGGAAGAAGCGTTTTTGGATGGGGATAGTAAGAAGGGATACGAGAGGTTATTGCAGATATGTGGCTACGGCGTGCCTGACTTGGGCAAGGCGCTTCGTTGTGCCACTAGTCGGTTGACTTTGATTGCCCAACAAGAACTTCAGCCCTATGAACAGAAATCGGGTGGCGGGTATGGCACCCACGACATGCACCTTTTCGAGTTGCCTTGGCCAAAGGAGGTACTGGCCGATCTTGGTGAGCAGCCGGTAACCATGCGGGTGACGTTGTCCTACTTTGTGGAGCCTGGACCAGGTCGAATCGGGTGGCGGGACCGCTACCGATATGCCTCCCACGCTCTGCGTTTCGATGTGAACGCTCCGGAGGAAAGCCCGCTTGATTTCATGAAGAGAATCAACCATGCAGTCCAGGATGAGGAAGAGGAAGACGGGAGAGTCGGTGCGAACAGCGGAAGCAGTCACTGGTTGCTTGGCAAGCGGGCACGGGACCGGGGGGCCATACACTCTGATATCTGGAAGGGGAATGGAGCGGAACTCGCCGCCTGCAACCACATCGGGGTCTATCCGGTCATCGGATGGTGGCGTGAGCGCGCCCATTTGGGGAGATGGAACCGCAAGGCTCGTTATGCGTTGGTGGTTTCGATTCACACTCCTGAGCAGACTGTCGATATTTACACGCCAGTAGTTGCCCAGATTGGTGTCTCCCATCCAATCCTAACCGAGGCGGGCTAATCTTGAAATGGGATTGCATCATATGCAGACAACCCTAATCCGGAAGTTCTTTTCCAACAACAGGAGCATGGTTCCATGAGCGAGAAACGGTTGGCTTTGGTGGGTGCGCATCCGGACGACTGCGACATTCTCGGGGCGGGGCTGGCGCTGCGCTACCGGGCGCTGGGCTGGAAGGTGATGTTCGTCTCGATGGCCAACGGCGACTGCGGCCACCAGTCCATGAGCCGGGCCGATCTGGCCGCGCGGCGCAAGGCGGAGACCGAGGCGGTGGCCAATCTGCTCGATATCGACTACACGGTGATGGACGTGCCCGACTGCGAGGTGATGCCCACCCTCGAACAGCGCTGGAATCTGCTGCGGGTGCTGCGCCGCTTCGCGCCCGATCTGGTGGTGACCCACCATGCCCTGGACTACCATCCCGACCACCGCTACACCTCGCAGTTGGTGGGCGATGTGGCCTATCTGCTCAAGGTGCCCCACTGCTGTCCCGACGTGCCCGCCCTGCGCAAGAACACGGTGCAGGCCTTCTTCTACGCCGCCCGCCAGACCGGGCGGATGGACGAATTCACGGTGGCGGTGCCCATCGACGAGCAGTGGGACAAGAAGGTGGCCGCCATGGCTTGCCACGAGTCGCAGATGTACGAGTGGCTCCCCTGGGTGGATTTCCGGGACATGGACGCGATTCCCCCGGCCAGCGACGCGGCGGGCCGTCTGGCCTACGTCTCCGACTGGCGCCGCCCGGCCTTCGCCCGGCTGGCCGAAATGTACCGCGACCGGCTCCCCGCCGGCACGCAGTTGGCCGAGGCCTACTACGCCGCCCCCTATCCCACCAGCCTGAACGCCGAAAACGCCAAGGAACTCTTCCCCTTCGGCTGCTGAGGCCCAACGCAGGGGCTGGCCGGTCTGTTTCGCGACTCCGTGCGGGAAGACAGCCGCCCCCTGCCCACTGACCCCTACGCCCCGGCCAGGGGCTCGTAGTCGATTTCCATGAATTCGGCGACCTCCGGGAGCCAGCGTTCGGCGACGAAGCGGCGGTGGACGGGATGGTCGTTGTAGGTCTGGTAGGCGGTCGCGTCGGCGAATTCCATGGAGAAGCCGAAGCGGTAGGGATTCTTGGGGCTGGTCTGGCGGAGCCGCTCGAATTTGGCGACGCCGGGGATGCCGGCGAGGCAGAGCGCGTCGGCGAGGAATTTGCTTTCGGCGGCGGAACCGGCGGGGTGCTTGAGGCGGAAGACGACGGTGTGGCGGATCATGGGCAATTCCGTTTCGGGAAGGGGGCCAGGGAGGGGGCAGGGCCGGAAACGGCAATAGCATACCGGGGAACCCCACCGTCCGCCAGTTTTTTCCGGGCCGGAGGGCTTGCCAAGCGCCCGGAAGGCATGTACATAGTGCGGATGTCGTCCGTCGGCGGCAAGGTTCCTTTCTGTCCGCGCGCCGCCGGCGCGGCGGGAGCATCCCCTCTTCACCCTTCCTGATTCCGAGGAGTTACAAAAATGGCACGCCCCGTCACCATCTTCACCGGCCAGTGGGCCGACCTGTCCTTCGTCGACGTCTGCAAGCTGATGGCCAAGCTGGGCTACGACGGCCTGGAGCTGGCCTGCTGGGGGGATCATTTCGACGTGGTGGAGGGGGCCAAGTCGAAGTCCTACTGCGAGGACAAGCAGGCCACGCTGGCGCAGCATGGGCTGAAGACCTGGGCGATCAGCAACCATCTGGCGGGCCAGCTCGTGTGCGACCTCATCGACGAGCGGCACTACGCCTTCGCCCCGAGTTCCTGCAAGGGCAATCCCGCCGCCGTGAAGGCCTGGGCCGTCCAGGCGATGAAGGACACCGCCCGCGCCGCCGCCAACCTCGGCGTCAAGACCGTCTGCGGCTTCACCGGCAGCCCCATCTGGCACCTGATCTACAGCTTCCCGCCCTGTCTGCCCGGCCAGCTCGACGCGGGCTACAAGGAATTCGCCGACACCTGGAAGCCGATTCTCGACGTGTTCGCCGAGAACGGCGTGCGCTTCGCCCTCGAGGTGCATCCCACGGAGATCGCCTTCGACATCGCCTCGGCCCAGCGCGCCATCGAGGCGGTCGGCGGGCATCCCGCCTTCGGTTTCAACTACGACCCCAGCCACCTCGGCTACCAGGGCGTGGACTATGTGAAGTTCATCCGCACCTTCCCCGACCGCATCTTCCACGTCCACATGAAGGACGCCTGGTGGGGCCACGGCGACGGCACCGTCGGGGTTTTCGGCGGGCACACCGAGTTCGCCGACCCGCGCCGGTACTGGGACTTCCGCTCCCTCGGCCACGGCGACATCAACTTCGAGGAAATCATCGTCGCCCTCAACGACGTCCGCTACCAGGGGCCCCTCTCGGTCGAGTGGGAGGACAGCCGCATGGACCGCATCCACGGCGCCACCGAGGCCTGCCAGTTCGTCAAGCGCGTCGATTTCAAGCCCAGCGACATCGCCTTCGACGGCCAGTTCGGCGGCAGCAACGGCTGACCGCCGGCGGCCGATGGACAAGAGTACAAATTTGTACGATTCCGCAAATAGTTACACTTTTGTGCTTCTTTTTCGTTCTTTCCGCTTCACGCGACGCATCGCCTCCGGGGGTCGGCAAGCTCCCGGAGGTTTTTTCCGTAGGCATTCCCCGTCCGCCGGGAGACATGGCACGTTGCCTGCTATGGTTTTTGGCGTCGCGCTTGAACAGGACTAGTCCCCTTCTGCTAGCCGAGGGGGGAAGGCCGTTCCGGGAGCGCGGGAACCAAGCCAGGCAGAGCAAAGACAGCATTCTCTTCACCCAAGGAGCAGGCATAATGGAAACTCGGCGTCCCATGGAGTTCTTCGGCGAGAACACGTTCAGCCTCAAGATGATGCGGAACTACCTCTCGGAGTCGGCCTACCGTTCGCTGGCGGCGACCATCTGCGAGGGTCGGGCGCTGGACCCGAAGATCGCGGACGAGGTGGCGGACGCGATGAAGACCTGGGCCATGGAACACGGCGCGACCCACTACTCGCACTGGTTCCAGCCCCTGACCGGCAGCACGGCCGAGAAGCATGAAGCCTTCATCGAGCCCGACCGCGAGGGCGGCGCCATCGCCAAGTTCAGCGGCAAGGAGCTGATCCAGGGCGAGCCGGACGCTTCGAGCTTCCCCTCGGGCGGGCTGCGCGCCACCTTCGAGGCCCGCGGCTACACCGCCTGGGACCCCACCAGCCCGGCGTTTCTGCGCAAGGAGGGCGAGCGCGCCCTGCTCTGCATCCCCACCGTCTTCTGCGGCTACAACGGCGAGGCGCTGGACAACAAGGCCCCGCTGCTCCGCTCGATCGACGCCCTGTCGAAGCAGATGAACCGGCTCGGCAAGCTGTTCGGCATCGAGAGCAACCTGAGCCGCACCGCCACGTACCTCGGGGCCGAGCAGGAGTACTTCCTCATCGACCGCAGCTTCTACGAGCAGCGGCTTGACCTGATGCAGACCGGGCGCAGCCTCTTCGGGCGCGTCCCCGCCAAGCACCAGCAGATGGAGGACCACTACTTCGGCGCCGTGAAGCCCCGCATCCTGGCGTTCATGCAGGAGCTGGACGACGAGCTGTGGAAGCTGGGCATTCCGGCCAAGACCCGCCACAACGAGGTGAGCCCGGCCCAGTTCGAGATCGCCGCCATGTACGAGGAGCTGAACCTGGCGGTGGACCACAACATGCAGGTGATGCAGGTGCTGCGCGAAGTGGCCGAGCGCCACGGCCTGGTCTGCCTGCTGCACGAGAAGCCCTTCGCCGGGGTGAACGGCTCGGGCAAGCACAACAACTGGTCGGTGGGCGGCGCGGACGGCAAGAACTGGATGAAGCCCGGCAAGACGCCGGAGGAGAACGCCAAGTTCCTGACCCTGATCTGCGCCCTGATGAAGGCGGTGGACGAGAACTCGGCCCTGCTGCGCTCGACCGTCGCCTCGGCCGGCAACGACCATCGGCTGGGCGCCAACGAGGCCCCGCCCGCCATCATCTCCATCTACCTCGGCGAGATGCTGACCAAGGTGCTGCTGGAGCTGGACCTGGGCAAGAGCGGTTCGAGCAAGGGCAACGGGCACATCGTCCTCGGCGGCACCTCGCTGCCCACCCTGCCGCGCGACGCGACCGACCGCAACCGCACCTCGCCCTTCGCCTTCACCGGCAACAAGTTCGAGTTCCGCGCGGTGGGCTCCTCGATGAACTGCGCCCCCGCCAACATGGTGCTGAACACCATCACCGCCGCCGCCATCGACGAGATGTGCACCCGGCTCGAGGCCGACCTCGCGGCCGGCCAGGAGTTCTACCCGGCCCTCCAGACCCTCCTGCGCGAGATCGTCCACACCCACAAGCGGATTCTCTTCGACGGCGACAACTACACGGCCGAGTGGCGCGACGAGGCGGCCCGGCGCGGCCTGCCCAACCTGACCACCACCCCCGATGCCCTGGCCGTGCTCTCGAAGCCCGAGACCGCGACCCTGTTCGAGAAGTACCAGGTGCTCTCCGCCCGCGAGCTGCACTCCCGCGCCCACGTCTACATCGAGGCCTACGAGAAGACGGTGGAGATCGAGTCCAAGTGCATGGCCTACATGAGCCGGACGATGATCCTGCCGGCCGCCCTGGCCTTTGCCCGCGAGCTGGCCGAGACCGCCGCCGCCCTGAAGACCGTCGGCGCCGCCGCCGAGACCCCGGCCAGTCTGGCCGTCAAGGTGGCCGGTCTGGCCGCCGACCTCGCCAAGGCGGCGGACTGCCTGAGTGCCGCCGAGACCGCCGCGGAGCGCGTCGCCCTGATGCGCGAGGCCCGCGCCGCCGCCGACACCCTCGAGACTCTTCTCCCGAGCGACCGCTGGCCGCTGCCGACCTACGCCGACATGATGTTCCTGATGTAGTCTTCCGCTTCAGGCACTTGTCTCGTACTCAGTCCAAAGCCCGGCTCCTCGGAGCCGGGCTTGTCCATAAGCTAGGTGAACGTCGATGAACGAACAGGACCCCTACCAACAACCTGCCGGACTGCCCCCCCCCCAAGGTCTCTACGACCCCCGGCACGAGCATGACGCCTGCGGCGTCGGCTTCGTGGCCAACATCGATGGACGGCGCAGCCACGAGGTCGTGGCGCGCGGCACCGAGGTTCTCGCCCATCTGCTCCATCGCGGGGCGGTGGGCGGCGATCAGAAAACCGGCGACGGTGCCGGCATCCTGATCCAGCTTCCCGACGCCCTGTTCCGCCGGGACTGCCCCGCTCTGGGCATCGAGCTGCCGCCGCTCGGCGAATACGGGGTCGGCATGCTCTTTCTGCCGCGCGACGAGGCCCGGCGCCGCTACTGCCTGCAAGTGGTCGAGCAGACGCTGGCGGCCGAGGGTTTGACCCTGCTGGGCTGGCGGCCGGTGCCGGTCGAGCCCGCCGCCATCGCCGGGCAGGCCCTCGCCGAGATGCCCGAAATCCAGCAGTGCTTCGTGACCGCCAAGGGCCTCTCCGGCGCGGCCCTCGAACGCAAGCTGTACGTGGCCCGCAAGGTCATGGAAAGAGGCGCGCGCCAGCTCGAGGGCGAGCGGCCGATGTACATCAACAGCCTGTCGAGCCGGACCATCGTCTACAAGGGCCTGCTGCTGGGCGGGCAGCTTCCCGCCTTCTACGCCGACCTGCGGCGCGAGGAGACGGTGAGCGCCATCGCCCTCATCCACCAGCGCTACAGCACCAACACCTTCCCGAGCTGGGAGCTGGCCCAGCCCTTCCGCTTCCTGGCCCACAACGGCGAGATCAACACCCTGCGCGGCAACCAGAACCACATGCGCAACCGCGAGCGCAGCCTGGCCAGCGAACTTTTCGGCGACGACATCAAGAAGCTGCTGCCCATTCTCGACGAGACCGGCAGCGACTCCGCCCAGCTCGACAACGCTCTCGAACTGCTGGTGGCCGGCGGCCGCAGCCTGCCCCACGCCATGATGATGCTGGTGGCCGAGGCCTGGGGTCCCAGGTATTTCATGAGCCCCGACCTGCGCGGCTTCTTCGAGTACCACGCCGGCCTGATGGAGCCCTGGGACGGTCCCGCCGCCCTCTCCTTCACCGACGGCACCAGCGTGGGCTGCCTGCTCGACCGCAACGGTCTCCGCCCCGTGCGCTACACCATCACCCGCGACGGCTTCATCGTCCTCGCCTCCGAGACCGGCGTCCTCGATTTCGCCCCCGGGGAGGTGGTCGAGCGCGGCGCCCTCCGTCCCGGCCAGATGATGCTGGTGGACACGGTGCGCCAGCGGGTCATCCACGACCACGAGATCAAGCATCTCTGCGCCCGCGCCAAGCCCTACCGCCGCTGGGTCGAGGAGAACCGCATCGACCTGCACGGCTTCTACGGCGCCGTCGGCGCCATCGAGCCCAACCGCGAGACCCTGCTCGAACGGCAGCGCCGCTTCGGCTACACCCGCGAGGACGTGGACTACACCATCCGCGGCATGGCCGAGACCGGCCACGAG